>JBOGXS010000117.1:0-3803 GCA_050693815.1 Thermoleophilaceae bacterium
GTTCGCCAGCGACTATCGCCCGCTGCTCGAGCTCGTGACCCCGCGGCCCGGGCCCGACCAGGTGGCCGTGGCCTGCTGGCTGGGCTCGAGCGTCCCCAGGAACGGCAGGACCTTTTACGAGGGCATCCGCCGGCTGCCTCCCGGGCACCTGATCGAGCTGGCCGGCGACCGCTGGGCTGCGCGGCCCTACTGGACCCCTCGCTACCGGGAGCCGGTGGCGGCCACGGAAGAGGTCTTCGGCCCGCTGCGGGGCGAGATGGAGCGCGCCACCGCCGCCACGCTCCACGGTGTGCGCTCGGCGGGAGTCCTCCTGAGCGGCGGGCTCGACTCCTCCAGCGTGGCCGCGCTGGCGATGCCCCAGGCGCGCGCGGCCGGGACCGCGTTCCAAGCGTATTCCGCGGTCTTCCCCGGCGTCGAGGCGGCCGACGAATCGGAGTACATCGACGCCTCGCTCGAGCGCCTGCGGCTGTCCGGCACCCGCATGGCGGTGCACGGCGGCAGCCTGCTGGCCGGCTCGCTGAGGTATACACGCGCCTGGCTGGCGCCGGACATCTCGGCGAACAACTTCTTCTGGATCGACCTGCTCCAGAGGGCCGCTCAGGACGGGGTGGAGGTGCTGCTCGACGGCGAGGGCGGCGACGAGCTGTTCAAGACGGCCTACTACCTGATCGCCGACCGCCTTCGGCAGGGGCGCGTGCGCGCCGCGCACGACCTCGTCGGGACGTTCCCGGCCATCGCGAACAACCCCTCCCGGCGCCTGCGCTGGCAGGTGCTCGGCAAGTACGGCCTCGCGGGCCTGCTCCCGTACGCCTTCCACCGGGCCTGGCCTCGCCTCCGCCCCTATCGCGGGCCGCTGGAGCTGACCAAGCAGGCGAGCCGCTGGGCGCGCCGTGAGCCGGACCCCTGGTCCTGGAAGCGCCTCGACGGGCCGCGCTGGTGGGCGCACCTCGTGGAGGGCATGGTCTACGGGCCGGAGGGCATCGGGGGCCCCGAGCACGCGCTTCGCATAGCGCGGCTGGCGGGAGTCCAGCGGCGCCGGCCCCTGCTCGACCTCGACCTGTTCGAGCACGTGCTGCGCCTGCCTCCGGAGCTCGGCTTCGAGCCCTGGTTCGCCCGCGGCCACCTGCGCATCGCCATGGACGGCGCGTTGCCCGACTCGGTGCGCCTGCGGCGCCAGAAGAGCTTCTTCACCGACGTGCGCGTGCGATCGCTCGTCGAGTCGGACCTTTCGCTCGCCCGCCGCATCCTTGGCCCGGACGCCGAGGTCAGGCGCTACGTGCGCGACGCGGACGTCGACAAGGCCCTCGAGGGGATGCCGGCCGGCGCTTCCGAGGACGAGCGGGGGGTCTGGGGGTTCCGCCTCCAGCACCTGGCGGCCACCGAGCTGTGGCTGCGCCTGCAGGCGAATCCGGACCTCGACGATCAAGCGCTCTTCGGGGCCACGCCGGACCCGGCGCGCTACGAGCTGCTCGCGCAAGGACCGGCGGACTAGTCCTTTTCTCAGCCTCCCCGTTTTCCCACCTTGCTCGGCCGCAAGCGCTGATCTACGGTGGCGTTGCTTGATCAGAGAGCGGCGGGCCACATGAAAGGAGCCAACTTGACATACGAGGCACCCAGGATCGCCGACTACGGCGACGTGCACGACATCACCGCGGAGCGGATCTTCCGGGTCAACCCGGACGCCGAGTTCCCGGGCGAGGTCCCGAGCCCCGTGCCCCCGGGCACGCTCGACGACACGACCGGGCCGTGCATCGGCGGAGCGCCGTCGCCGCCCTGCCCGTAGTCGAAGCGGGAAGTTGCGCCCCGGGCCGCCGGATACGGCCCGGGGCGTTTCCCTTTTCGGAAGTCCCTGCCCCACCGGCGCGTTGATCACGCGATGGAGGTCGTCGCCAACACCACCGCAGTCAGGGTCGCGATCGTCTCGGCAGAGCCGCGGGAACGGGTCCGGATCGACGCCGAAGTGGAGCACCTCGGCTATCGCGTCTCCGCGACGAGCTCGACGGTCTTCGAGCTGCCGCAGGGCTCGGCGGGCCCGGAGATCGTGGTGCTGGCGCTCGCCGGCTCGCGCGCGACGGACACGAAGGCGATCGGCGAGCTGCGCGAGCGGGTGCCGGAGGCACGGCTGCTCCTCGTCATGCCCGACAACAGCGGTCGCGATCGCCGGGCGGCGTCGATCGGCGCGGACGGGATCATCTACGCGAGCGCGCTCGACCGCATGCTCGCGCCGGCGCTCGCGGCGCTTACGGCCGGCCTCGCGGTGCTGCCCCACGAGCTCAACGCAAGCCGTCTTAGCCCGACCCTCTCGTCGCGTGAGAAGCAGGTGCTGGCGATGGTCGTGATGGGCTTCACGAACATCGAGATCGCGGCGAAGCTGTTCCTGGCGGAGAGCACGGTCAAGAGCCACCTCTCCTCGGCATTCCGCAAGCTCGGCGTGACCTCCCGCAAGGACGCCGCGGCCCGGATCCTCGACCCCGAATCCGGTCTCGGCCCGGGCATCCTCGCCATCTCCGGCAACGGCATCGCCGCTCTGGCCGCACAGGGGCCACAGCGCAACGGAAGCGCGGTCGCCTAGGCCGGCGCTCCTAGACGCAGTTCATCGAGATGAGAGAGCCCGTCGGATAGCGCCGAGCTCGATCATGAGCAGCCGAGGGTCGAGCCCCGAGGGCTCGAAGCCGAAGTGTCGATAGAAGGCGGTCGCGTCGTCATCGATCGCGTCGACGATGACGGCGCGGACGGCCAGCTCCTCTGACGCGCGCAGGATTCGGCGCAGGGCATCGAGCAGCAAGCTACGTCCGAGGCCTTCTCCGTGGTGGGCCTGGTGAACGGCGAGACGGGCGATGATGGCGACCGGAATCGGGAAATGGCGCGACATGCCCTTTCGTACGGCCGTGGTCGCGCTCTCGTGCTCGACCTGCCCGGCGACGAGCGTGTAGTACCCCAGAACCCGCCCGTCGGCCCTGGCGGTCACGAATGTGCGCGCTGCGTCGCGACGCTGACTCTGAGACGCGTAGGCACGAAGCCAACGGTCGAGTGGCTGCTTGCCGCAAGTGAACGCCGCTGTGTCGTGACGCCGCCGGTCGAATGGGACGACCGCAGGGAACGTCACTCGCCAGCGATGACGCTGGGCTTGTCGAGTAGCTGGCGCAAGTCACGCTCGGCATCAGCCGAGGGACGGTGGAGTGCGTCCAGGAACCGCTGGGCCGCCTCGTCGTTGGCGACAAGCCGGGTGCGCTCGGCCAGTACCCGCTCCGCCTCGACCCGCGCGGCGCGGCGCACGAACTCGCTGAGCGTCTCGCCATGAGCGCTTGCAGCCGCTTCCTCAAGGGCCCGCTCTTCCTCGGTCACCCGGATCTCGATACGCCTGGCCCTCGTCGTCATCTGCGCCAGTGTACGGCATATCCCGGACATTCGACGAGGAGCAGGTCACGGGCCTCGCACTCGGCCTGATTCGGCTTGCGCGCCCGGGACGGGGTGCCTGAGCGTTCAGCGCCCGCCGCGGACCCGCTCGCAGCCGCGCACGCGGTCGCCGCGGTCCACGAGCGCCGTGTCCCTGCGGCCCGCGCCGCACCTGACGACGTCGCGCTTGCCGTCCCTGGCGTGGATTCGGTCGTTCCCGCCGCCACCGGCCAGCACGTCGCGACCCCGGCCGCCCTTCAGCCGGTCGGAAGCGGCCCCGCCCGCGAGGCGGTCGTTCCCAGCGCCCCCGTCGAGGCGGTCCTTGCCGGCGCCGCCCTTGAGGCGGTCCTCGCCGGCGCCGCCTCGCAGCGTGTCGTTGCCTGCCCCGCCCACAAGGCAGTCGTCAC
>JBOGXS010000118.1:0-22077 GCA_050693815.1 Thermoleophilaceae bacterium
GGCGGCGATCCCGCGCGCGTCGCCGGCGAAGGCGCGGAAGCCCAGCACCGGCCGCGGGCCACCCGGCACGTCGGCCACCGGAGCCAGGTTCACGTTCACGCCCACGCCGCGCAGCCGGCGCGCCGCGGCCCGAGCGGTGCGGCGCACCGCCGCGGGCTCGCCCTGGTAAGGCTGGCCGGCGGCCGGCCCCGCCAAGTCGACCGAGCGCACGTCGCCGCCCTCCTGGTCGACCATCACGAGCGCGCGGCGTCGGGCCGGGCGCTGGATCGCCCGGGTGAGGGCGCGCCATCCCGCGCGGCCGTCGGCGTTGAAGCCGAACAGGATCACGCCGGCGGTCTCGTTCGCGCGCAGCCGGCGGCGGATGTAGTCCGGCGGGGAGCGGTCGGGGAAGCTCGACACGATCACCTGCCCGACCTGCTGACGCAGGCTGAGCCTGTCGACGGCCTTCAGGGCGCGCTCTTGCCGCTCCTCCTGCTCGCGCTCCGCGACCTGCTCGTCGCCCTCCCCGCCCGCGCCGACCGCCACACCCGCCGCGAAGGCGGCGACCGCGGCGGTCAGGAGCATCGCCAGTCGGCGGCGGGGGGCGGGGCGGCCCGAAGCAGCCGGCTTGGCCGGCTGCGCAGGGTACGGATCACTCGAGAGTCGCATGCTCGGGCCGGGCGGCGCTCGGCGTCCCGGCCGGCCCCTGCTCATCCTCGAGCCCCGCCCAGCGGCAGCCGTCCGTGAGCGCCACCAGCCCGAAGGCGTCCACCGGACCGAGCGCTCCCGTGCCCTGGAGTCCGCCATCCGCGGCCCGCTCGGCGCCCCAGGCCAGCACCCGGCCCGTGAACGTGTAGCCGTCCACTCCCGTCACGTGGACCTCGGCCAGCTCGCGACCGGCGCCGTCGGATGCGACGGCCACGACGTGCGAGCCCACCTTCGCCCGGGCCGCCACGTCGGGGCCGCCGGTGGAGCCCTTGACGAGCTTCTCGCCGGCCAGCTCGAGCAGCCGGCGGGCGCCGGGCAGGCCCGCGCCGAGCGACATCGCCTGCATGGGGCGCGAGAGCGGACCGAACCAGCCCAGGTACACGTTCACCTCGCGGAGCTGCGGCGCGATGCGCGGCAGCGCGAAGTGCTCGGAGCTCCCGACCGAGATCCCCTCACGCCGCTTCGAGCCGACCTGGAAGCCGCGCACCCGCTTGGCTGAGCGCTCGGTCTGCACGCGGCCGTCGCGGTACGCGAAGGCCGGACTCGCCACGGAGCCCACCAGCGACGCCCGCGTGCCCCCGCTCGGGGTGGCGCGACCGGTGATGAAGTACCCGACATCGACCCTGATCGCGTCCTCGCCGGCGCGCCGCAGCGCGGTGCTGGCGGCGAGATTGCCGGGCACCCAGTCGTAGCCGAAGGCGGTGAGCATGCCGCAGCCGGTGCGCGCGGCCGCCGCGCCGTAGCGCTCGAACACCTCGCGGATGAAGGCGGGCTCGCCGGTCGAGTCGAGGTAGTGGGCGCCCGCGGTGCTGGCCGCCGCCGCGGCGGGGCCGCCCCAGCGCGCGAAGGGTCCGACGGTGGTCACGAGCACGTCCCCGCGCTCGACCAGCGAGCGCACGCTCGTCGGATCCGACACGTCCGCCACCGCGGTCTCGAGCCCGCCGCCCAGCTCCGCCGCCAGCGCCTCGAGCCCCTCGCGACCGCGCGCCGCCAGCACCGGCCGCATCCCCCGCTCGAGCATGGCCTCGGCCACCAGCCGGCCGGTGTAGCCGGTTGCCCCGAACAGGACGGTGCGGCCGGGCACCGCGGGTCAGCCCGCCGGGCGGCGCTCCTCGAGCACCGTCCGTATGCGCTCGATGGCCTCGGGCGCGGCGCGCTCGACCCGCCTCAGGTCCCAGCCGGTCAGGGTGATGAGCCGCATCTGCGTCCTGGCGGTGACGGTCGCGTTGCGAAGCGTCTTCTCGAGCAGCCCCATCTCGCCGAAGAAGTCGCCGTGGCCGAGCTCGTTCACGTGCTCGCCGCCGCGCGTGACCTCCGCGGTGCCGTCCTCGATGGCCATGAACTCGTAGGAGAAGTCGCCCTCCCGCACGAGCACCTTGCCCTCCTCGACGGTGACCTCCTGCGCGAACGGGGCGATCTGGGCGAGCTCCTCGTCACCCACCTCCTCGAACAGCGGGATCGACTTCAGCCTGGTGGCGTCCAACGGTGGGTTCCTCCTGGGTCCAGAAACAGATCCGCGCGCACGCGGCCAGATCCGCCCGCACGCGGCCGAGCCGCGTGCTTGCGGCTGCGGGCACCTTATCCTGGACGCTCGTCGAACGCACCTGCTAGTCAAGCTCTCACGTGTGAGCCTGCTGCCCGACTACTCCCGCCAGGCGCAGCTCTATGACCAGACGCGCTCGGCCAGTCCGTCGGTCATGACCCCGCTGCGCGAGGCGCTCGAGGGCGCGCCTGGCCGGCGGCTCGCCGACATCGGCGGCGGCACGGGCAACTACGCGCTCGCCCTGAAGCGTGAGGGCTGGGAGCCCGTCGTCGCGGACCGCTCCGCCGAAATGCTCGCGCAGGCGGCCGCTAAGGGACTCGAAGTCATCGAGGCCGACGCGCAGCAGCTTCCGTTCGAGAATGAGAGCTTCGACGCGGCCACGATGATCTCAATGCTCCACCATGTAGAGGACCGTGGCGCGGCGCTGGCGGAGGCGCGCCGCATCCTCGGGCCGGGAGGGCGGCTCGTGCTCAAGGGCTTCACCGGCGAGGACGCCGCGTCGCTCTGGATCCTCGACTACTTCCCGAGTAGCCGCGCCTGGATGGAGGCCACGCACCCGCCGCGAGCGGCGATCCTCGAGGAGCTGCCCGGCGCGCGTCTCCTCGATTTCGGGTTCGAGGACATGGAGGACGCATCGCTCGCGGCGCTGTCGGCCGACCCCGAGCGGGTCCTCGAGGCAGGGAAGAATGGCGCGACGAGCTTCTTCGAGCGGATGCAGCTCGACCACGCGGACGAGCTGCGAGCGGGACTCCGGCGGCTGCGCGAGGACATCGCGACCGGGCGAGCCCCGAGACGTGCCGGCACGGCCACCGTCCTCAGCTGGACGAAGCCCTCGTCTCCCAACCGTCCTGCCCTGTGGTCGCCAGGCGACCTCTAGCCAGGACGGTAGCCAGACTCGCGCGCGTTCGAACACCGAGCTCGATGCGATAGGGGCAGGCGCTAGCGTCTCCCGGCAATGTGCGAACCGCGGGAGATGGCCGCGGGCGAGAGCAACCTGGCCTGGCTGGCGATGCGGATCACCGCGTACCACTTCGGGCGACCTGAGCAGGTGAGTCCGGCAGTCACTTCGCTCCACCTCGGTTGGCTGCCCGTGCTCACAACGATCGCGCGGGTCGCGTCGGATTGCGACGGAGAAAAGACTTAGAGCTCGTCCAGTGGCCGAGCGGAAACCAACCCGCTCACCGACCGGCGGTGCTCCAAACGGGGCCCTCGCACGTACCATCTCTCGACGCTTCAAATGCTCGCTCGATCGCTGTCCACAGCTCTGCTCGGCCGCCTGCGCGAGGGCCGGGTCGAGATCGCCGACGGGCCGATCCGGCGCGCCTTCGGGCCGCCCGGAGCGCCGCTTCGGGCGACGGTCCAGCTGAACGACGCGAGCTTCTGGAGCGCGCTGCCGCGCGGTAGCCTGGGGCTCGCGCGCTCCTACGGCGGCGGCGGCTGGGACTGCGACGACCTCGTCTCGCTGGTGCGCATCGGCGCGCGCGAGATGGCGCGCGTGGACCGCTGGCGCCGTCCCCTCGCCCCGCTCGCGAGCGCGCTCTCCCGCGTGCCCCACAACACCCGTGCGGCGGCACGGCGCCACATCGCCGCCCACTACGACCTCGGCAACGACCTGTTCGGCCTCTTCCTCGACGACACGATGACCTACTCCTGCGCGGTATTCGAGTCGCCCGAGCAGCCGCTGCGCGCGGCGCAGGAGGCGAAGCTCGACCGCATCTGCCGCAAGCTCGAGCTGGCGCCGGACGACCACCTGCTCGAGATCGGCACGGGCTGGGGCTCGCTGGCGCTGCACGCGGCGAGTCGCTACGGCTGCCGCGTGACCACCACGACCATCTCCGGCGAGCAGCGCGCGACGGCCGTGGCGCGCGTGCGCGAGGCGGGGCTCGAGGACCGGGTCACCGTGCTCCTGTGCGATTACAGGGACCTCTCCGGCCGCTACGACAAGCTCGTGTCGGTCGAGATGATCGAGGCGGTCGGCTGGCAGTACTTCGACCTCTTCTTCCGGCGCTGCGGCGAGCTGCTGGCGCCCGGCGGGCTGATGCTGCTGCAGGCGATCGTGATCGACGACCGCGCCTTCGAGGTCGAGAAGGCGTCGCGCTCGTTCATCAAGGACCTGATCTTCCCCGCCGGCTGCCTCCCCTCGGTCGAGGTGATCAGGCGCTGCGTGGCGCGGCAGACCGACATGAGGCTGGTCGGGCTCGAGGACATCACGGAGCACTACCCCGCGACGCTGAGCCGCTGGCGCGAGAACTTCCTGCGCTCGGAGCGGCGGGCGGAGCAGCTCGGCTACGACCGGCGCTTCCGCCGGCTCTGGGAACTCTACTTCGCGTACTGCGAGGGAGGGTTCCGGGAGCGGCGGATCGGGGACGTGCAGGCGCTGCTGGCGAGACCGGCGTATCCGTGCTGAACCACGTCCGGCGGGGGAGCGGCGAGCCCCTCGTGCTCATCCATCCGCTGGGCGGCGAGCTGGTCGTGTGGGAGCCGGTGCTCGGGCGGCTGGCGAGCGAACGTGAGGTGATCGCCGTGGACCTCCCGGGCTTCGGGGGCTCGCCACCGCTGGTCAACGGGGCGCCCGCCACGCCTCAGGTGCTGGCCCGCGCCGTGGCCTCCTTCCTCGACGAGATCGGCATCGGCCGCGCGCACGTGGCGGGCAACTCGCTGGGCGGCTGGGTCGCGCTCGAGCTGGCCAAGGCGGGACGCGCGCTGTCGGTGGCCGGGCTGTCCACGGCGGGCTTCTGGAAGCGTCCGCTCGGTCCGCGGCCGGGCCGGGACCTGCGCCGGATCGGCCAGGCGCTGCTGCCGGTGCTGCCGCTGCTGCTGCGCAGCGAGCGCGTCCGGCGGGTGCTGCTGCGCAGCTCGGTCGGGCACCCCGACCGCGTGCCCCCTCACGCCGCCGCGCGCCTGGTCCGCGCCTACGTGACCTCCTCCGGGTTCGAGGGCGCCAACGAGGCGATGCGCTCGGCTGTCTTCTCGGGCGTGGAGCAGATCCGCGTGCCGGTCACGCTCGCGTGGGCCGAGCTCGACCGGCTCGTGCGCCGGCCGCGCGAGACGGTGCCCGAGTGGCGCTCGCTGGTGCTGCGCGGGTGCGGCCACATCCCCACCTGGGACGACCCGGAGCAGGTGGCGCGGGTGCTGCTGCGGGCGAGCGGGTAGGACCGGCCCGAGGCACCGATGGGCGCTGCAGGGCTCGAACCTGCGACCTCGGCCTTGTAAGGGCCGCGCTCTCCCAACTGAGCTAAGCGCCCCGCGAGCCGAGTCTAGTATCACCAGCGTGGACGCCCGGCTGTTCTGGAAGTCGCTCGCGGTGCAGGCGATCGTGGTCGCGATCCCCTTCGCGATCCTGGCCGCGGCGCTCGACGAGAGCTTCTTCGAGGACTGGGGCTGGCTGACGGGACCCGTCGCCTGGTTCGGTTGCTCGATCGTGACCGCGCGCCTCCTGTCGATGCCGCTCGGCTACGTGCTCTTCTCGGCGCTGGCGGGAGGGGTGGCCGGGGCGATCGTCCTCCTGGCCACCTCCCACTGGCCCGCGATGGGCGTGGCCCTGCTCGTGTTCGCCGCCGCGTGCGGAGGCTACGACGAGGAGGCCGAGGCGGAGGCGCAGCGGGAGTGGGCCGCGGAGCGGTCCGCCGGGGCAGAGTAGGCCTACTACGGCTTGCGGGCGCGGATGATCGCCGAGCCGGCGCGCTCGTGGACGCGGTGGGTCTCCCTGATCTCGATGTCGACGAGGCCGGCGTCGCCCAGCGCTCGTCCGAAGTCGGGGTGGGTCAGGGCACCGGCGATGCAGTGGGTCCATAGCTGCATGTCGGCGCGGGTGGCGCGTCGTGCAGGAGAGCGTCGTGCTCGGCGTTCGGCCGCTCGCCGGTCCGCGCAAGGTGGTCTTGGATCGCGGCGATCGCGTCCTTGATGTCTCGCAGGCGCTCCTGCTCGTTCCGGCTCATAGCGGCGTCGCCTCAGCCTGGACCTCAGCCCGGATGCGCTCCTTGAGCATGTCGGGTGTCGCGACATCGACTCCGATCTCCAGGATCTCCTCGGCGTGGCGCCGAAAGGCGGCGAGGTCGAGGAGCGTTCTGCCCGGCTCGAGCTCGACGAGCAGGTCGATGTCGCTGCCCGGCGCCTCCTCGCCGCGGGCCAGCGATCCGAACACCCTGACTCTGCGGATCCCGCGCTCGCGCGCGGCGTCGAGCAGTCGCCGCCGCTGGCGGCGCAACGCGCGGGCGCGCGGACCAAGCTGGCCACGGACCGACGTGCTCGCCGGCGCCAATGCGGTTGTCTGAACGGCACGAACCTGCATCCGTCGCCCGCAGGCGGACAGGAGCCGCTCGAGCGTCGGCAGCGCGGGGAGTGCCGCCCCGGTCTCGTAGCGGGCGAGCGCGGGCTGAGAGGTGCTCGCGCGCTCGGCGAGCTCCGCTTGAGAGAGCCCCGCGCCGGTGCGGGTGCGACGGATCAGGTGGGCCACGTCGTTCACGAAGAAGCCCGGGTATTATACCTGTTTCGGTATACAGGACGCACGGGGAACGGTCACCCGTCGACCTCGAACGGGACGACCTCGAAGCGGTCGACGTCGATCAGCCCGCGATCCGTGATCTTGAGGGACGGGATCACCGAGAGGCCGAGGAAGCTCAGCGCCGTGAACGGCGCTCGGAGCTCGACGCCGAGCGAGCGGACGGCGGTGCGCAGCTCGCCCAGCGCGGCCGCCACCGCGGCGCCCGGTCGGTCCGACATGAGGCCGGCCACGGGCAGCCCCAGCTCGGCGAGCACGCTCCCTGCGCGAACGACTGCGATCCCGCCGCCGAGCTCGACCAGTCGCCGGACGCACACCTCCATGTCCTCGTCGGATGTCCCGACGACGATCGCGTTGTGCGCGTCGTGCGAGACCGTCGAGGCGAACGCGCCCTCGCGGAGCCCGAAGCCGCGCACGAGCCCGCGTCCGATCCGCCCGCTCGCGTGGTGGCGCTCGACCACCGCGATCTTCGCCAGGTCCCTCGCCGGGTCGGCAACGGCCAGGCCGCCGGCCATCCGGGGCTCCTCCGTGCTCGCATCGGTGAGCAACTGGTCGTGCACGAGCTCGATGACCCGCACCGGGCCGCCACTCGCCGGGATCGCGAAGTCGGACGCGGCGAGCGGGCCCACCCGCACCGTATCCGTGAGCCAGTCGGGTGCCGCCGGCGTGGCGATTCCGATCGCCTCGCCGCCGGCGGCGACCAGGCGACCGTCCTTGTAGACCCGCTCGGGCCGGAGCGCGGTATCGGAGAGGATCGAGAAATCGGCCCGGTACCCCGGGGCGATCGCGCCCACGTCGGCGAGGCCGTGGCAGGTCGCCCCGTTGTGGCTCGCCAGCACGAGCGCGTCCTCGAGGGCCACGCCGGCCCGCACGGCGGCCCTGCACATCCCGTCGATGTGGCCCTCGTCGAGCAGCACGTCGGCCTCGCGGTCGTCCGTGCAGAAGGCGCAGCGCTCCGGGCCGTAGTCTCGAACGAGCGGCAGCAGGGCGTCCAGGTTGCGGGCGTTCGACGCCTCGCGGATCAGGATCCAGGCGCCCTTGCGCCGCTTCTCGAGCGCCTCCTCGTACGTCGTCGCCTCGTGATCCGACGCGATGCCGGCTGCCAGGTAGGCGTTCAGTGCGTGCCCGGTCACACCCGGCGCGTGGCCGTCGACGTGCGTGGCGCCCCGCGCCGCGAGCTTGCGGAGCGCCGCCGGCTCGCCGGCGATCACGGCCGGGAAGTCCATCATCTCCGCCACGCCCAGGGCTCCGTCCCGGCGCAGGATGCCCTGCATGTCGTCGGCGTCAAGCGGCGCCCGGGGCGACTCGAAGCGGCTCGCGGGCACGCACGAGGGGGCCATCACGAACACGTTCAGCGGGACGCCCCCGGCAGCGTCCAGGAGCCAGTGCACCCCGTCCGCGCCGACCACGTTGGCCAGCTCGTGGGGGTCGGCGACGATCGTCGTCGTACCGCGGGCGACCACCGCCTCGGCAAAGCGCTCGAGCGTCAGCATCGAGGACTCGACGTGGACGTGCGCATCCACGAAGCCGGGCACCAGCATGCTCCCCCGAGCGTGGACGGTCTCGTGCCCCTCGTAGCTGCCTACGCCCGCAAACCGGCCGTCCGCCACCGCGACGTCTCCCTCCAGCCACTCGCGGGTGAAGACGCTGAACACGCGTGCGCCCGAGACCACGAGGTCGGCGGGCTCGTCGCCCCGCGCCACTGCGAGGAGCGGTTGGCGGTCGGTCGCCATGCAGGGTGTAATACAGGAGCGCGAGCATGGAGCTGATCCAGCCGACGACATTGGAGGACGCCCTCGCGGCCAAGGCCGCGCGCCCCACGAGCCTGCCGATCGCCGGTGGGACGGACGTGATGGTCGACCTGAACTTCGACCGTGAGCGACCGGAGGCGATCCTCGACCTGACGCGCGTGCCCGAGCTGAGCGGGTGGTGGCCGGCGAACGGGCGCCTGCGCGTCGGCGCGGGTATCACGTACGCGCGTGCCATCTCCGAGCTCGGAGAGCCCCTGCCCGGTCTCGCGCTGGCCTCCCGGACGGTGGGGTCGCCCCAGATTCGCAACCGCGGCACGATCGGCGGGAACCTCGGCGCCGCCTCGCCGGCCGGCGACGCCCATCCGCCGCTCCTCGCAGCCCGGGCCGAGGTCGAGCTGGCCTCCACCCGCGGCGTCCGGCGCGTCCCGGTGCGCGACTTCTACGTCGCGCCGAAGCGAAACGCGCTCCGAGACGACGAGCTGATCGTCGCCGTCCACGTCGCGCCCGCCAGGGGTCCGGAGCAGTTCTCGAAGATCGGTACGCGCAACGCGATGGTGATCGCCGCGTGCTCGTTCGCGCTGGCGATCGACCCGTTCGACCGGCGCGTGGGCACGGGCATCGGCTCGGCCGGCCCCACTCCGCTCGTCGCTGCCGAGGCCGAGGCGTTCCTCGAGGGAGTGCTCACCGAGGCCGGCGCGTGGGAGGATCGCACCCCGCTGGAGGCGCCGGCGCTCGAGCGCTTCGGCGAGCTGGTCGCGTCGGCCGCGCGTCCGATCGACGACGTGCGCAGCACCGCCGCCTACCGCGTGCACGCGCTCGGCGTGCTGGCCCGCCGCACGCTCGCGTGGGCACGTTCGGGGGAGGGCTAGGCCGTGCGGATCGAGTGCACGGTGAACCGCGAGCGGCGGCAGATCGACGGGGTGTGGGAGGGCGAGAGCCTCCTGTACGTGCTGCGCGAGCGGATGGGCCTGCCGGGATCCAAGAACGCCTGCGAGCAGGGCGAGTGCGGGTCCTGCTCGGTGTACCTGGACGGAACGCTCGTGTGCGCCTGCCTGGTCCTGGCCGGTCAGGCGGATGGCGCGGAGATCGTGACGGTCGAGGGGCTCGCGCAGGCGGATGACGAGCTGCACCCGATCCAGGAGGCGTTTGTCGAGGCGGGCGCCGTGCAGTGCGGCTTCTGCACGCCCGGCCTGATCGTGGCGACGCACGATCTGCTCGCCCGCAGCCCAGATCCGACGGAGCCCGACGTCCGCGAGGCGCTCGCCGGCAACCTCTGCCGCTGCACCGGCTACGAGAAGATCCTCGACGCGGTGCGGATGGCCGCGGAGGCGAGGACCCCGTGACCGTCGCCCCAGGCGTGCGCGAGGGCATCGGCGAGAGCGTCGATCGCCCCGACGGCACGCTCAAGGTCAGGGGCGAATTCGCCTATTCGTCGGACCTATGGGCCGACGGGATGCTGTGGGGGACCACCGTGCGCAGCCCGCACCCCTACGCGCGCATCCGGTCGATCGACTTCGCCGAGGCGCTGGCGCTGCGCGGCGTGCACGCGATCCAGACGCACCAGGACGTGCCCGGCCGCAAGACCTACGGGCTCGAGCTGCCCGACCAGCCGGTGCTCGCGATCGACGCGGTCCGCTACCAGGGCGAGCCCGTCGCGATCGTGGCCGCCGACCACCCCGAGACGGCCCGCCGCGCCGCCGACCTGATCCGGGTCGACTACGAGGTGCTCGACCCGCTGGTGGACATGGACCGGGCGGTCGAGAGCGAGGAGCCGCCCGTGCACGACGGCGGCAACGTGCTCAGGCACATCCACGTCCGCCACGGCGACCTGGCCGCGGCCGAGCCCCGGGCCGAGCTCGTGGTCGAGGGCGAGTACGAGATCGGCATGCAGGACCAGGCCTTCCTCGGCCCGGAGTCCGGTCTTGCGATTCCGAGCGAGGACGGGGGCGTCGAGCTCTACGTCGCCACGCAGTGGCTGCACGTCGACCGCGGCCAGGTGGCGGCGAGCCTCGACCTGCCGCCCGAGCGCGTGCGAATCACCAACGCGGGCGTGGGCGGCGCCTTCGGCGGGCGCGAGGACCTGTCGATGCAGATCCACGGCTGCATGCTCGCGCTCCGCACCGGGCGGCCGGTGAAGATGGTCTACTCGCGCGAGGAGTCCTTCTTCGGCCACGTCCATCGTCATCCCGCCCGCCTGCGCTACGAGCACGGCGCCACGCCGGACGGCCACCTCGTCTACGTCAGGGCGCGGATCGTGCTCGACGGCGGGGCCTACGCCTCAAGCTCGAAGGCCGTCTGCCTGAACGCCGCCTCCACGGCGGTCGGCCCCTACGACTGCCCGAATGCCGAGATCGACTCGTACGTCGTGTACACCAACAACCCGCCCTGCGGCGCCATGCGCGGCTTCGGGGCCGTCCAGTCCTGCTTCGCCTACGAGGCGCAGATGGACAAGCTCGCCGCGGCGGCGGGCATCGACCCAGTCGAGCTGCGCAAGCGCAACGCGATGGAGACGGGGACGAAGCTCCCGACGGGGCAGGAGGTCGACGGCCCCGCTCCGGTGGGCCTGCTGCTGGACGAGCTGGCGTCGATGCCGCTGCCTGCCCCGCCGGACGGCGCCGGATGCGATCGGCTCGACCTCCGCGTGCTGCCCGGAGGCGTCTCGAACACCACGCACGGCGAGGGGATTCGGCGCGGCGTCGGCTACGCCGTCGGCTTCAAGAACGTGGGCTTCTCCGCCGGCTTCGACGACTACTCGACCGCGCGGGTCCGCCTTTCGGTGGCCAGCGGCGAGCCCCAGGTCGAGGTACACACCGCGGCCTGCGAGGTCGGCCAGGGCGCCATCACCGTGCAGGCGCAGATCGCACGCGACGTCCTCGGGGTCGAGCGCGTGATCGTGCTGCCCGCCGACACGGGGGTGGGCAACGCGGGATCGTCCTCGGCTTCTCGCCAGACGTGGTTCACCGGCGGTGCGGTGAGGGAGGCGTGCGAGGCCGTTCGCGCCCGTCTCCACGACCGGGCGGCGGAGCGGGGCGTGGAGCCCTCCCCGCTCGCGGAGCTGGTCGGCGACGACCCGATCGAGGAGACGCGTGAGTACCGCCCCCGCAGGACCTTCCCGCTCGACGAGAACGGCCAGGGCGACGCCCACCTGGCCTTCTCGTTCGCGGCGCACCGCGCCGTGGTCGACGTCGACGTCGAGCTCGGGCTGGTGCGGGTCGTCGAGATCGCCGCCGCCCAGGACGTCGGCCGGGCCGTCAACCCGCTCGCGATCGAGGGGCAGCTCGAGGGAGGGATCGCCCAGGGCCTCGGGCTGGCGCTGATGGAGGAGATCCAGCTCTCGGAGGGCCGGCTGCGCAACGCCTCCTTCACCGACTACCTCATCCCCACGATCCTCGACATGCCGCCCGTGCGGTGCAGGATCCTCGAGCTCGCCCAGCCGCACTCGCCCTACGGGCTGAACGGGATCGCCGAGGCGCCGACGATCGCCTCGACCCCGGCGATCGTCGCGGCGATCCGGGCGGCCAGCGGTCGAGCGCTTGCGCGCGTGCCGGTCCGGCCGGACGACGTCGTCGGCATCGCCGATCGGGTGGGCTCGACCCCTTGAACGACCGGGCCACCTTCGTGGAGCGCTTCGGTGGGGCGTTCGAGTCCTCCCCGTGGGTGGCTGAGGCGGCCTGGGAGGAGGGGCCCTTCGACGCGGTCGCCGACCTCCACGCCGCCATGGTCCGCGCGGTCGAGCGCGCGCCGTCCGAGCGCCAGCTCGCGCTCATCCGCGCGCACCCGGAGCTCGCGGGCTCCGAGCTGCGCCCGGGGAGGCTCACCTCCGCTTCCGCCGCCGAGCAGGCCGGGGCCGGCCTCGACCGGCTCGGGCGCGACCAGGCCGCACGGCTCGAGCGCGCCACCGCCGCCTACCGGGCGAAGTTCGGCTTCCCCTTCGTCGTCTGCGTGCGCGAGCACACGCCCGAGAGCATCGTCGCCACCGCCGAGGAGCGGCTCTCGTCCACCGCCGCGCAGGAGCAGCGCACCGCGTTGGCCGAGATCGTGAAGATCGCGGCGCTCCGGCTGGAGGACATGGCCGGCGACGGCCGCGTGGGCGGCGTGGAGTACCGGATCGCCTACGGCAAGGAGTCGGTGCCGGTCTACCGCCACTACGCAACTCCCCTCTCGGGCGTCCCCCAGGTGCCGGAGTCCACGTTCGCCGGCCGCGACAACGCGCTGTTCGCCAACGAGGTCACGGTCGAGGTGTACGGAGACAACTTCCTCCCCGCGTACACCCGCGGAGACAACTCGGACGTGGTCGCCACGGACTCGATGAAGAACCTCATCCTGCGCCAGGCGCGCGAGTACGAGGGGGCGACCCTGGAGGGCTACCTCGCCCTGCTCGGCAGCGGGTTCCTCGACCGCTACGAGCAGATGCAGGAGATACGGGTCAGCGGGCGCGAGCTGCCGTTCAGCGTCGCGCAGGTGCCGGGCGAGCACGGCTTCGAGCCCAGCCCCGTCCTGCGTCAGCGGCAGTGGAGCGACCACTCGGTCGCGGAGCTTCGCTACAGGCGCGACGGCGACGCCGCCGCCCTCGTCGACCACCGCAGCGGGCGCGTGAACATGGAGCTGCTCAAGACCAAGGGGAGCGCCTTCACCCGCTTCGTGCGAGACGAGTACACCACGCTGCCGGAGCGCTCCGACCGGCCGCTGTTCATCCGGCTCGGCGTCCACTGGGCATACCGGGATCCGCGCGATGCGGTGGGCGACGACCCCGCCCGCTACGTGGCCGGAGAGCAGGTGCGCGACGTCTGCGCTGCGGTCTTCGACTCCTTCGTGAGCGAGTCGATCCAGCAGCTGGTGCACGAGATGGGGAAGCGCCTGCTCGAGCGCTATCCACAGCTGCTCTGGCTCGACTTCGTCGCCGAGAACATGACGCGCGACCCGTACGCCGTCTCCGATGATCCCGACGACGACCGCAAGGTCTTCGTCCCGCCGTTCCCGGCCCTCGGCACGATCGCCCTGACCATGACGCGCAGCGCCTGAGCCATGTCGACCACCGGGCAGCTGACGACGCACGTGCTCGATACCGCCCGCGGCCGTCCCGCCGCCGGGGTGGCCATCGAGCTGCTGCGTCACACGCCCGGCGCGGCCGCTCCCGAAGCCCTCACCCGAGCGCGTACGAACTCGGACGGCCGGACCGACCGGCCGCTCCTGGCGGCGGGCGAGCTGCGCGTCGGCCGCTACGAGCTCGTCTTCGACGTCGGCGCCTACTTCGACGAGCAGGGCGTCGTGGAGGGCGACCAGCCGTTCCTCGAGCTGGTCCCGGTCCGCTTCGGGGTCGCCGACGCCGGGGCGAGCTACCACGTGCCGCTCCTCGTCTCGCCCTGGGCGTACAGCACCTACCGTGGCAGCTGAGGTCGCAGCGCCCGCGGCGCGCGCGCTGATGGAGCGAGCGGACGTTCTCGCCGCCTGCAGCGAGGCCGCCGATCGCCTCACGCGCCGCTTCGGCACGGCGGCGCACGCCGAGGCGTGCGCGGCGGTGTCCGACTGGATGCGCGCCGCCGCCATGGACGTCCGTCGCGACGCGATCGGCAACGTGATCGGCCGCTCCGAGGGCGACGCTCCGGACGCTCCCGCGCTGCTCCTCGGATCTCATCTCGACACCGTTCCGGACGCCGGCCGCTACGACGGCGCGCTCGGGGTGCTCGCCGGCATCGCGGCGGTCGAGCGGCTGCGGGCCGACGCCAGCCGCCTACCCTTCCCGCTCGAGGTGGTCGCCTTCGCCGACGAGGAGGGTTCACGCTTCGGCACCGCCTATCTCGGCAGCTCGGTGCTGGCGGGCTGCTTCGACGCGAGCGCTCTGGGGCGAGTGGACGGCGACGGCGTCTCGCTCGAGGACGCGATCCGCCGCTTCGGGGGCGATCCGGCCGGGCTCGCGGAGGCCCGGCGGGCGCCCCGGTCGCTGATCGGCTACGCCGAGGTGCACATCGAGCAGGGACCGGTGCTCGAGCAGCGCGGCCTGCCGCTCGGGGTGGTCACGGGCATCGCGGGGCAGACCCGCGCCGCGCTTCGGTTCACCGGCACGCCCGGCCACGCCGGCACGGTCCCGATGGAGCTGCGGCGCGATGCCCTCTGGGTCGCCGCTGAGATGGTGCTCGAGGCCGAAACCGTCGCCCGCGAGACGCCCGGCCTCGTCGCGACCGTGGGCGAGCTGACGGTGCTGCCCGGCGCGGCCAACGTCATCCCGGGTCGGGCGGATCTCACCCTCGACGTGCGCCACCCCGACGACGCGGCGCGCGCCACCGCGGTGGCCCGTCTGCGCGAGCGGGCAGGCGAGATCGCGGCGGCTCGTGGAGTCGACTTCGAATGGGATCGGCTCCACAGCCAGGAGGCGGTGGGCTGCGACCCCGAGCTGACCGGGCTGATGGAACGCGCCGTGCGGGCGGGCGGCGCGCAGCCCTACCGCCTGGCGAGCGGAGCGGGGCACGATGCCGCGATGGTCGCGGCGATCGCACCGGTCACGATGCTGTTCGTGCGCTGCGCGGGCGGGGTGAGCCACCACCCCGGCGAGTCGATCTCCGAGGCCGACGTGGCGATCGCCCTCGATACGCTCGCGCACTTCGTCGAGGAGGTGGCTGCGCGCTGACGTCGCTGAACATCACCGCCGGACCGTTCGTGCTCGCCGCGCGGATGGAGGAGGAGAAGGCTCCCAAGACCTGCGCCGCCTTCCGGCGCCTGCTCCCCTTCGAGGGCAAGCTGATCCACGTCCGCTGGAGCGGCGAGTCGTGCTGGGTCCCGATGGGCGAGCTCGAGACGAACCTGCCCTTCGAGAACCACACGAGCCATCCCGCCCCCGGCGAGATCCTCTGGTACCCGGGCGGCTACAGCGAGACCGAGATCCTGCTGCCGTACGGAGGCTGCCGCTTCTCGTCGATCGTGGGCCAGCTCGCCGGCAATCACTTCCTGACGATCGAGGACGGCGCGGAGCACCTGCGCGAGCTCGGCCACCTGGTGCTGTGGGAGGGCGCGCAGGAGATCGTCTTCACCTGACGGTCTGAACGGCAGTAGCCCCGACGAGAATCGAACTCGCGCTACGAGAGTGAAAATCTCGCGTGCTTGCCACTACACCACGGGGCCTTGACGAACCGGATTCTAGGGCCGGCGGTCGTTCCCGTTGCCCGCAACTGACGTCGGCAGTCAGTACGGCGGGACGAACTCGTCCCAACTCAGCTCGGGCCGCTCGCTCGGCAGGCGCAGGACGGCCATGTCCCCGGTGCCGCTCGGCACGCCGCGACCGAACGGGCGCCGGCGCCAGCGGAATCCGCTGGACAGGGCGTCGGGCTCGATGGCGATCGCCAGGTTCCTCTCCATGTACGCGACCGCCGTTCGCACTGATGGCATCCACATGTCGTCGACGACCACGAGTCCGCCGGGCTTCACCAGGCGAGCCATGAAGTAGAGATCGAGAAAGACGCCCTCGAAGCGGTGGTCGCCGTCGACGAAGGCGAAGTCGAACTCGCGACCCTCGGAGACGAGCCGCGGAAGTGCGAGCTGACTCTCCTCCTCGATCACCTCGACGAGATCCGCAACCCCCGCCTCCCGCAAGGTCCGGAGGCCGGCTCCGTTCCACGACTCCTGCTGGAAGGGGTCGATGGCCACGTGGCTCCCTCGCCGCTCGAGGACGGCCTGGCTGAGGAAGAGCGCTGACATGCCCAACGCGAGGCCGATCTCGATGGTGCGCTTGGCGCCCTCGGCGATTGCCAGCCGGCGCAGACTCTCGCCGTGCGGGCGATGGATGCTGTGAGGGCGAAGACCGACCGCCGCGCCGGCGGCGTCCGAGACGCTGCCGCGCCGGTAGGCCTCGTCGATGAACGTGCTGATCCGGAGCCTGGTCTCGTCCGCGGGCGGCACGCCCGGAAGGCTATGCCGGGTTGAGGGGCGGTCGTGGCGGAGGCGACGGGATCTGCGTGGCTCCGGCTTTAGGGCGTCGCGAGGTCTCTTTCGATTTCGCTGACGAGGTCGAACAGCTCGCGGCATTCCCAGGTGCGGCCGCGCTGGCGCTCGCCGATGTTCTGCAGGATGTCCAGTTGCTCCATTCTGTTGAGCACTCTGCCGGCGGCGACGTCGGAGACTCGGGCGAGTCTTGCTGCGGTGGGAACGTCGATGACGGGGTGGGCGGGTAGGGCGGCGACGATCGCGTACGCGGAGGAGTCTTTGCGCGGGCGACCGAGGCGTTCAATCCACTGTTGCTGGGTTGCGGCTATTTCGTCCGCTAGGCGCTCGGCCGCTCTTGCTGCGTAGGAGGTGGCGTCGCAGAAGAGCTCGCACCACTCGTCGACTTCGCCGTCGCGGTACTGGACGAGCCCGGCGACGTACTGCTCCCGCCGGGTGGCGAGTATGAGGCTGACCGGCGGGACGTAGTGGGTGGCGAGTTCGCGCCGCATGAGGATGGAGTGGATGAGGCAGCGGCCGACACGGCCGTTGCCGTCGGCAAACGGATGGATGGTCTCGAACTGCGCATGAGCGATGGCCGCCTGGACGAGCGCGGGCGGGTCTTCGCGGCTCATGAACCGACAAAGGTCTTCGAGCAGTGGCTCGACTCTCTCCGGGGGTGGGGGCACGAAGGTGGCATCACGTGGCGTGTACGGATTGCGGCCAATCCAGCTCTGCTTGGTCCGGACGACGCCAGCGATGGCGCGGTCGAAGCTGAAACGCATCAGCGTCGAGTGGATGTCCCGGATATCTGTGACCGTGAAAGGACGGGCCTCGGCTCCGATTTCGATGGCGCGCTCCATGGCGGCGATGTTGCCCACCACGTCGCTGGCCTTCTGGTCGTGTCGGTCGGCGCCGTGCGCGGCGCGCGCGAGCCGCCGGTGCGAGAGCTCGAGTCCCTCGATGCGCGAGGAGGCGAGTGACTCCGCGCGCAGCAGCTGCCGCGCGAGCGCCTCCGACGATGCGAGCTTCGGCGGCGAGTCGTTGAGATGAGCGACCGCAGCGCTCGCCTCGGCGACCGCGGCGACGGCGTCAGCGCGGAGCGTGACGTCCCAGCCGGCGATACGCCTGGGAACGAACGCTTGGTAGCGAAACGCTTGGCGGTTGCGGCGACCGCCCATGCCGCCAGGCTGAGGCTCCCAGATGCGCTCCTCGTAGCGTCCGCGCTGCGCTCGGCCCATTTCAGGCCCGTTCGCACGGTTTGGCTGACCACATCGTTACCGAACCTTAGCGCCATATCGTTCGGCAATCAGGAATCTTGCCGAATCATCAGCATCGGCAGACCGCGCGCGCTCCGGACGGCCAGGCGCAATAATGGCGCCCTGGGTCGTTAGCTCAATTGGTAGAGCACCGGACTTTTGAAAGGAGCGCCAGTCGGGAGACCGCTGGTTGGTCGGCGGCTGTTTGCTGGAACCCCCTTAGAGCCCGCGGTACCTAACGGTGACAACCCTCGGGATTGGGCGATCAGCAGGCAACCCGGTAAGTCGATGCACGAACCGGGGAGCCCTCAGAGGCCATACGCCGCCCACCCTAACGTCGAGTCGAGGGTGAAGAGATGGTCCAGACCGCAACGCCCGCGGCGCGGGCGGCCGGTGAGAGCCGGTGCGGCAGGTTAATCCGCGAGATCAGGGTTCGACCCCCTGGCGACCCACTGAGAAGCACCGGCGCTACGCCGCCGCCTTCGCCCGTGCTCGGCGGCTTCTCTTTGCTCCGAGGATCGCTTCCAGCAGGCCGGGGAACCGGGCGTTCAGGTCCTCCGTCCGCACCGAGAGGAGACGCTTTCGGCCGTCCGGGCGGACCATGACGACGCCCGATTCGCGCAACACCCTGAAGTGGTGGGAGAGTGTCGCCTTGGAGAGGCCGAGATCGAACGTGCCGCAGGAGCAGGAGGGCTCGTCTCCCTCGGCCAGGCGTCGCACGATCTGGAGGCGGGCCGGGTCGCTCAGGGCGTGGAGCACGGATGACAGCTCGAGCTCCCGGCGGGATGGATGGTGGGGCTCTCTCATGAGGCCTGCACCGAGTCTAGCGACCGTTCGATAGATGTCTAATGACCGAGCGGCTCAGTGCCGGAAGTGGCGGCGCGCGGTGAAGACCATCGCCACGCCGGCGGCGTCGCATGCCTCGATCACCTCGGCGTCGCGCTGCGAGCCGCCCGGCTGGACGATTGCCCGGATCCCCGCTTCGATCGCTAGGCGGGGACCGTCGGCGAAGGGGAAGAACGCGTCCGACGCCATCACCGCTCCATCCAGCTCGAGGGAGCCCGCGGCGGCCTTGTCGATCGCGATCCGGACCGAGTCGACGCGGCTCATCTGGCCGGCGCCGATCCCGAGCGTGCCCAGCCGGCGAGCCAGCACGATCGCGTTCGAGCGCACGTGCTTGCACACCCGCATCGCGAACAGCAGCTCGCCCCACTCCTCCTCGCTCGGCTTGCGGGCGGTCACCACCCGCATGTCCTCGCGCACCTCGAGCCCGGTGTCTCGATCCTGCACGAGCAGGCCGCCGCGCACGCGCTTCGCGTCGTACTCGCCCACCGGCTCGCGGCGTCGCTCCTGGTTGTCGAGCAGGCGCACGTTCGGCTTCTGCTCGAGCACCTCGAGCGCGCCGTCGTCGTAGCCGGACGCGAACACCGCCTCGACGAAGATCGAGTGCAGCCTCTCGGCCAGCGCCCGGTCGACCCGGCGGTTGAAGCAGAAGACCCCGCCGAAGGCACTCTGGCGATCGCAGGCCAGCGCTCTGTCGAAGGCGTCGCCGAGGCCGGAGCCCACGGCCACCCCGCAGGGGTTGTTGTGCTTGATGATCGCCACGGCCGGGAGCTCGAACTCCTCCACCAAGCGGCGTCCCGAGTCCAGGTCGAGCAGGTTGTTGAAGGACAGCTCGCGGCCGTGCAGCTTGGACACCATCGACAGCAGGTGGGTGCGCACCCCGATCTCGGAGTAGTAGGCGGCGCGCTGGTGGGGGTTCTCTCCGTAGGTGAGGTCCAGCACCTTCTCGAACGAGCGCGTGTACTGAGCCGGCAGGTCCTCCTCGCGCTCGGCGAACCAGCGCGAGATCGCGCTGTCGTAGCGCGCCGTGTAGGAGAAGGCCTCGGTGGCCAGGCTCTCGCGCGTGCGGGCAGACAGCTTGCCTCCGTTCTCGCGCATCTCCTCGAGCACCGCGTCGTAGCTCTCGGGCGACACGACCACGGCCGCGAACGCGTGGTTCTTGGCCGCGGCGCGGATCAGGGTCGGACCGCCGATATCGATGTTCTCGATCACCTCCTGGTCCTCCGCGTCGCGCCGCGAGGCCACCCGCTCGAACGGATACAGGTTCACGCAGACCAGGTCGATCGGCTCGATCTCGTGCTCGTTGAGGGTGTCCACGTGGGTCGGCTCGGAGCGCACTGCCAGCAGGCCCGCGTGGATGCGCGGGTTGAGCGTCTTCACCCGGCCGTCGAGGATCTCGGGGAAGCCGGTGTAGTCCTCCACGGGACGCGTGTCGATTCCCTCCTCGGCCAGCTCGGCCGCCGTGCCGCCGGTGGAGACGAGCTCCACGTCGAGGTCCGCCAGCCCGCGCGCGAAGTCGACGAGGCCGCGCTTGTCGGAGACGCTCAGCAGGGCCCGCCGGATCAGCACCTCGCCCGGGGCGGTCACCTCGGTGCCGCGCGGCTCAATCGACATCGTCGATCAGCACCACGCGCGGATTGTCGGGATCGAGTCGCACCCGGCCGGCCGCTATCAGGCGCACCGCACGCGGCAACAGCCGGTGCTCCACGCCGTGCAAACGCTGCTCGATCTCGGCGATTGGCGCAGGATACGGAAGCTCCAGCGCCTCCTGCAGGACGATCGGGCCGCAGTCGACCCCCTCGTCCACGAAGTGCACGGTCACCCCGGTGACCTTGACCCCGTGCTCGACCGCCTGCTCCACCGCGCCGACCCCGGGGAAGGCGGGCAGCAGCGAGGGGTGGACGTTGACGATCCGGCCGGCGAAGCGCCGGATGAAGTCGGAGCCGAGCAGCTCCATGAAACCGGCGAGCACGACCAGGTCGACGTCGCGCTCCTCGAGCCAGTCGCCCAGGGCGCGGTCGCGCGCGGCGCGGTCCGCATGGTCGGGGATGGCAAACACGGCGGTCTCGACCCCGGCCCGCTCGGCCCTCTGGAGGCCGGCGGCGCCGGACCGCGAGGAGGCGACGCCGACCACCGCGATCGGCACGTCCGGGTCGTGCACCGTGTCGAGCAGAGCCTGCAGGTTCGTGCCCGTGCCGGAGATCAGGACTGCGAGGCGAAAGGCCACTCCCAATGGTCGCTAGTGGTCGCTAGGCAGCGGCCCGCGCCGGTACGCGCAGCACCGGATACGGGCCCCCGGTGGTCTCCAGGCGACCGGCGTCGATCAGCTCGTC
The DNA here is from genome assembly GCA_050693815.1 of Thermoleophilaceae bacterium. Lineage (GTDB taxonomy): Bacteria > Actinomycetota > Thermoleophilia > Solirubrobacterales > Thermoleophilaceae > JACVRW01. The sequence continues at coordinate 20,829 of JBOGXS010000118.1, forward strand.
CACCCGCGCGAGGATGTCGGCCCGGCGCATCCGGGCCGAGGTGCCGTACGCGGGAAGGCCGTCGTACGAGTTGCGCAGCAGCTTCTTGCTGCGCCCGCCGTGCAGGATCTCGGCGCAGGTGGTGCGGCCCACCGCGGGGCGAGCGCCACGGGCGACCGAGAGGATCGCGTCGTCGAGGCTCTCGATCTCCACGGGATCCGGGGGCGGCGGGACAGGGACGAGCCCCGGGGCGCAGACGTCGCAGCAGCGCCAAGCGGCCGCGTCCCCGGCGTCGCCCGCCGGAGCGCCGGCCGCGAGCGACGTATCCCCGAAGTGGCGCAGGATCGCCCCGCGCCGGCAGCTCTCCTGCTCCACGTACGCCCAGATCTCGCGGTACTGGCGCCATCGCGCCCTCGCGCCGTCCTCCATCGAGGAGCGGCACAGGGCGGCCGCGCGACGGTCGAACGGGGCGAGCACCCGACCTGCGATCCGGTCGGGCGGCGATGGTGAGGGAGCGATCACCCGCGCGCGTATGAGGTGGCCGAGCAGGGCCCGCAGCCGGTCCGCGTCCCCACGCAGGCCGCGCGTGAGCTCGACCGCGTCGACCGCGTAGCGGCCCTCGCCGTCGGCGGCGGCCCAGAGCCGGTCGGCCAGCCAGCCGGGCAGGCCCTCGCCGATCTCCTCCCGCTTGATGAAGTGCACGTGCAGCGCCTTGTCCCGGTTCTCGGCCAGCAGCAGCGCCCGGGCGGGCCGACCGTCGCGCCCCGCGCGCCCGGCCTCCTGGTAGTAGGCCTCGAGCGACGCCGGCACGCTCGAGTGCACCACGGTACGCACATTCGGCTTGTCCACGCCCATGCCGAACGCGTTGGTGGCGCAGATCACCTGCAGCTCGTCGGCGAGGAAGTGCCGCTGCACGGCGGCCCGGCGCTGGCGGTCGACGCCCGCGTGGTAGGCCGCGGCCTCCACTTCCAGCGCGGAACGCAGCTCCTCCGCCAGCTCCTCCGAGCCCGCGCGCGTGCCCGCGTACACGATCGCGGGCAGCGCACCGGGCTCGCGCAGCGCCTCCGCGACCAGCGTGCGCTTCTCTCCGGGAACCGGGCGGGCCACGGCGAAGGCGATGTTGGGCCGGTCGAATCCGGTGGCCACCCGCAGCGGCTCGCGCAGGCCGAGTCGCGCAGCCACGTCCGCCGCCACCCGCGGCGTGGCGGTGGCCGTGGAGGCCACGAGCGCGCCGGCGCCGAGCATCCGGGCGGCGTCCGCGAGGCGGAAG
>JBOGXS010000119.1:0-8214 GCA_050693815.1 Thermoleophilaceae bacterium
TCGCTCGACGGCCGCCCGCTGGTGGGGCCGGCGGGCGGCCTCGACGGCCTCTGGGTGGCGGCCGGCCACGGACCGTGGGGCATCTCCACGGGCCCGGCCACCGCTCGCCTGGCGGCCGACTCGCTGCTGGGGAGGGAAGAGCCGCCGGCGGCGCTGTTGGCGTCGCGCTTCCCCGGGTAGCCTCCGCATTGAGAGGAGGCCAGAGGATGAGCTTCAGGAAGTACGAGCTCGGCAGCTACGAGGAGATGCGCGCGGCGCACCGTTGGGAGGTGCCCGAGCGCTACAACATCGCGCGCGACGTGTGCGACAAGCACGACCGCGGGCGCCTGGCCATGGTGTGGGGGGACTGGCGCGGAGAGGAGCGCCGCGTCACCTTCGGGGAGCTTGGGGACACGTCGTGCCGCTTCGCGAACGTGCTGCGCGCCCGCGGCGTGGAGCGCGGCGACCGGGTGGCCACGCTGCTGCCCTCGCTGCCCGAGACGGCGGCGGTCTTCATCGGCACCTACCGGGCGGGGGCGATCCTGCTGTCGCTGTCGGTGCTGTACGGGGACGACGGGATCGAGCACCGGCTGCGCGACTCGGAGGCGAAGGTCGTGGTGACCGACGCGGCGAACCGGGATCGCATCCCGGATGGCCTGGCGGAGACGGTGCTGGTGCTGGACGGCGGCCTGCTCGACGAGATGGCCGACGCCCCGACCCGCTTCGAGACGGTCGACACCGCGGCCGACGACCCGGCGCAGCTCTACTACTCGTCGGGCACCACCGGCAAGGCCAAGGGGATCCTGCACGCCCACCGCTACCTGCTCGCCCACGAGGAGTTCGAGTTCTGCCACGACGTGCGCGACGGCGAGCTGTTCCACGGCTCCGGCGAGTGGGCCTGGGCGGCGGGCATCTGCCCGCTGCTCGGTCCGTGGCGCTACGGGGCGGTGGCGCTGGTGCAGGCCCGCAAGGGCGGCTACGACCCCGAGGAGCACCTGCGCTTCCTGTCGGAGCACGGGGTGGAGAACATGTTCACCACGCCGACGGCGCTGCGCGCCATGACCGGCGTGGAGGGCGCCGGCGAGCGCTTCCCCCTGGAGCGCCTACGCATCACGTGCTCGGCCGGCGAGCCGCTCAACCCCGAGGTGATCCGCTGGTTTCGCGAGCAGTACGGCATCACCGTGCTCGACTACTACGGGTTGACCGAGAGCTACCCGCTGTGCGGCAACTTCCCGACGGTCGAGGTGCGCGAGGGCTCGATGGGCCGGCCCGTGCCGGGCTGGGAGGTGGCGGTGCTCGACGAGGACGAGCAGCCGCTGCCGGTCGGCGAGCGGGGCGAGATCTGCCTGCGCGCCCGCTCCAACCCGCACTACCCGCTCGGCTACTGGAACCGTCCCGAGGACACCGAGGAGGTCTTCGGCGGCGACTGGTTCCACACCAAGGACGCAGCCGAGGTCGACGAGGACGGCTACGTCTGGTACGCCGGGCGTGCCGACGACGTGATCATCTCGGCCGGCTACCGCATCGGCCCGTTCGAGGTCGAGTCCGCCTGCGTCGAGCACCCGGCGGTGAAGGAGGCCGCGGCGGTGGCCTCACCCGACCCGCGCCGCGGCGAGATCGTCAAGGCGTTCGTCGTGCTGGCCGGCGGACACGAGCCCTCCGACGTGCTGGCCGACGAGATCAAGGGCCACGTCCGCGAGCGCCACTCGGCCTACGCCTACCCGCGCGAGATCGAGTTCGTCGGCGACCTCCCAAAGACGCTGACCGGCAAGATCCGCCGCGTCGAGCTGCGCGAGCAGGAGCGCGAGCGAAAGCAGGCGGAGGCGCGGGCCTAGCTAGGGCGCGAGCGGCAGCACGAGCCTGGACCGGTTGAGGTCCAGCGTGTAGGTGGCGCCCGGGTCGTCGGGCACCGCCCACACGGTGTTCGAGCCCTGCACCAGTACGCCGATCCTGTGCCCGGCGCGGAAGAACTGGTCCTGCGGCTTGAAGGTCACCCGCGCCCGGATGGGCTCGCCCTCGGGCACGGCCTGCGAGCGGCTCAGCCCGTTGCGGTAGAGCAGGTTCAGGAACCCGCGCGAGACGGTCTCGGTCGTGCCGTCTGGCGCCACGTCCACCAGGATCGGCGTGAGATGGCCGTGGTCGCGGTTCAGCTTGAGCCTGAGCTCGAGCGCGGCGGAACCGGTCATGCGCACGTCGTGCGAGAGCGGCTCGCCCTTGAAGAACAACCAATCGGTCTCGGCCTCGGGCATGCGCGTGGAGCGCTCCTCGGTGCTGGTGGCGAGGTCGGTGAAGCTGGCCGTGCCGGTGCCCAGCCGCAGCCGCGTGTTGCGCGCATTCGGCGGCGGCCAGCTCGCCTCGGCCCGGAAGCCGGTGCTCGGCTCGCCCGCGGTGCGGCCTTCGGTGAGCACGGGGGGCTCGGCCTCGATCCCGTTGCGGACCTTCTTCAGGGTGTGCTCGAAGAAGCGGTCGAGCAGCGGCTGCCAGTTCTCGTCGCTTGGGCTCGAGTGAGAGTCCTGGAACATGTAGAGCCGCTTGAAGAGCCCGCCCGGAAGCGCGCGGTACAGCTCCACGCCCTCCTCCTGCTTGACGTTGTAGTCCTGCCAGCCGCTCGCCACCAGCGTGGCCGCGCGGATCCTCCCCGCGTCCTTGCGGTAGTCGCGCTCGAGCCAGAACTGGTCGTAGTCGGGCGTCTCGTCGTACCCCTTGACGGTGTGCTCGGCCGCGTCGCAGGGGTTGGCGCGGCTGGCCAGCTTCTCGGCGAACAGCGGGTCGCTCGGATCGGTGGGCGGGGTGCGCGTCAGGCCGAAGTCGAAGGCGAGCGGGGTGTCAAAGCCCTCGTCGGTCGGCACCTCGGAGTTGAGGAAGTAGCGCACGCCGTCCCCGTAGGCGTAGCCATACCAGCGACTGATGCCGACTATCGGGACGATCGCCTTCAGGCCGGGCACGTCGCCGCGCACCGCCGTCATCGTGGCGGTGGTGCCGTCGTACGAGCCGCCGATCATCGCCACGCGGCCGTTCGTCCAGGGCTGGGTGGCGAGGAAGTTGACGAGGTCGACGCCCGACTGCTGCTCCTTGAGGCCGCCGTAGTCCCAGCAGCCCGACGAGTTACGGGTGCCGAGCACGTCGGCCACGGCACGGGCGTAGCCCTTGTCGAGGTAGTACCGGCCCATGCTGTCGTTCGCCAGGTTGGGCTGCCTGTACTCGCCGAGCGTGTTGTAGGGCGAGTAGGTGAGGATCACCGGAGCGTCCGGATTGTTCGCCGGGCGCATCACCTCGACGTTGATCTCGGCCCCGTCGACAGTGGGCACCTTGTACTTCTCGAAGACCGGCTCCGCGCCGAGCGCCGCGCCGGGAAGCGCGAGCATCAGCGCAGCAATCACCGCGAAGGTCCCCTGCCAGAGGCGCATGGCCGCGATTTACCCGGACCGGCGTGGCCCTAATCGTTCAGACGACGGGCAGCAGCGGTATGTTCCACAGGACCGCCGCCACGAGGAAGGCGGCGACGGCCAGCGCGCCGGCGATCCCGGCCAGGATGCGCTGCCGCGGGGAGGTTTCCTCGGCCCGGTCCTTGGCCCGATCGGCCCACACGATCACGCGCTCGAGCAGCCGCTCGGCCCAGTCGAACTCGAGCGCCAGGAAGCCGACGCCGATCACGATGACCGCGATCCCGGGGCCGGGCACGCCGGGACCGGACAGCACGACGCCGACGGCGACGATGAGCAGTCCGAGCAGCACCACGCCCACCCGGTGGAGCAGGGAGCGCTCCTTGTGACGCCGCTTTCGCTCCTGGAGCTTGATCAGCAGCTCGGGCCTGTCGTCGTCCTCCCCCTCTTGCCGCCGCTCCATGCCGGGACCACCGTAGCCGGTCGGCGGGCGAGGACGGCCCGTGTCAGGCGGCGTCGGCGAGCCCGTCGAACACGCGGGCCCGCTCGCGCGCTGGCGACCCGGTACGCACCGCCGCCGGCAGGGAGGCCGCGAGCACGCCCGCGGCCTCGCGCAGCTCGGACTTCGTGTGGGAGGCCATCACGGCCAGGCGCAGGCGGGAGCCGCCGGGCGGGACGGCCGGGGGAAGGATCACCTGGGCGAAGACGCCGCGCTCGAGCGCACGGTCGGCGGCGGCCGCCGCGGTGCCGGACTCGCCCACGACCAGCGGCACGATCGGGGTTTCGCCGTGGCGGGCGGCCAGGCCCGCCTCGCGCAGGGCGTCGCGAAGCACGCGGGCGTTGCGCTGCAGCTTGTCCACCCGGCGCGGCTGCTCGCGCAGCAGCTCGAGCGCCGCCATGCCCGCGGCCACGGCCGGCGGCGCGAGCGCGGTGGAGTGGATCAGCGTGCGCACCGCGCCGATCAGGTGCTTCGCCATCGACACCTCGCACAGCACGTAGGCGCCGTAGGAGCCGAGCGCCGCGCCGAGCGTGCCGACCACCACGTCGACCTCTTCCTCGAGCCCCATGCCGGCGACCAGCCCGCGCCCGCCGGGGCCCATGCAACCGGTGCAGTGCGCTTCGTCGACCATCACGCGGGCGTTGTGGCACCGAGCCAGCTCGACGATCTCCGCGAGCGGCGCCGTGTCCCCGTCCAGGGAGAACACGCCCTCCGTGGCGATCAGCGCGCTCCGGCCCTCGGCCTGGCGCAGGCCCCACGCGAGGTGGTCCACGTCGCGGTGGTCGTAGACGAACGTCTCGGCGCGCGACAGGCGGCAGCCGTCGACGATCGAGGCGTGGTTGAGCGCGTCCGAGAAGACGACGTCCCCCTCGCGCGCCAGCGCCGGCACCGCGCCGGCGTTGGCCAGGAAGCCCGAGCCGAAGAGCAGGCAGGTCTCGGCGCCGTGGAACTCGGCGAGCTGCTCCTCGAGCCGGCGGTGGATCGTCATGTTGCCCGAGAGGAGGCGCGACGCCCCGGCACCCGCCCCGTAGCGCATGGCGGCCTCGGCCGCCGCCTCGCGCACGCGCGGATGATCGGCGAGCCCGAGGTAGTTGCTGGAGCACAGCAGCAGCACGGGCCGCCCGTCGAGGAGCACGCGTGGCCCCTGCGGCCCCGACACGCAGCGCAGCCTGTCCTGGGAGATGAACGGCGGCACCTTGAACGCCACCGTATGGGCCGCGCCGGACGGAGCGGGCCGGACCCCGCCAGCACCCCCTCAGCGGCCCCGCCAGCGCGGCCGGCGCTTCTCCGCAAAGGCGCGCACGCCCTCGCGGAAGTCCTCCGAGCGGAAGCAGGATTCGCGCAGTTCGATCAGCTCGCGCTCGACGTCCTCGGGCAGCGGCTGGGTGCGGAGCGTGCGGAGGATGCGCTTGTTGCCCGCCAGCGAGAGCGGTGCGTTGGCGGCGATCCGGGCCGCCATCTCCAGCACCCGCTCGCCGAGCTCGTCGGGGTCGGCGACCTCGTTCACGAGGCCCATCGCGCGGGCCCGCTCGGCGTCTACGGTCTCGCCCACGTGGAACAGCTCGGCGGTGTTGGCCGGGCCGCAGACGTCGAGGAACTTCCGCAGGCCAGTGTGGGAGTAGATCAGGCCCAGCTTGGCCGGCGGCATCGCGAAGCGGGCGTCCCGGGAGGCGATCCTGATGTCGCAGGTCAGCGCCAGCTCCAGGCCGCCCCCGATGGCATGCCCGTTGACCTCGCAGAGCACCGGATAGGCGTACGCCTCGAGCGCCTCGATCGCGTCGTGGAAGGGGTGGGCCACCAGCCGCTCCGCCGACTCCTCGAACTCGGCGTCCTCGAGGTTGCCGATGTCGTACCCGGCCGAGAAGACCGGGCCGGTGCCGCGGATCACGAGGCAGCGGGCGTCGAGCGTGCGCGCATGTCCGGCCAGCGCGTCGAGCAGCTCGTGGTCGAGCGCCCCGCGGCGCTCCGGGTTGTCGATCGTGAGGCGGACGACCCCCTCGGCCGGCTCGTCCAGCTGGAGCTTGGGCGTCACTCCAGGACGACGAGCGTGTCGCCCTCGGAGACCGACTGCCCCTCCTGGCAGACGATCTCCCTGACCGTCCCGTCGTCCTCGGCCTCGACGGGCATCTCCATCTTCATCGACTCGAGGATCACGAGCGTGTCGCCCTCCTCGATCTCCTGGCCGAGCTCGCACTCGATCTTCCAGACGGTGCCGGTGATGTGGGCCTCGACGTCGGGCACGGCGCGGCACGATATAGCCTCGGACCGTCGTGATCCTCGCCATCGACCAGGGCACCAGCGGCACCACGTGCATCGTGTTCGACGAGGACGGCCGGCCCGCGGGGCACGCCTACCGCGAGCTCACCCAGCACTTTCCCCGGCCGGGCTGGGTCGAGCACGACGCCGGGGAGATCTGGGACGTGACCCGGGCCGTGGCGCGCGACGCGCTCGACCGGGCCGGGAATCCCGCGCTCGCCGGGGCGCACCTGGCGCGGGCCGCGCTCGAGTCGATGGCCTACCAGACCGTCGACGCCGTGCGAGCGATGGAGCGCGCCTCGGGCGTGGCGCTCGACGAGCTCAAGGCCGACGGCGGCGCGGTGGTGAACGGCTGGCTGATGAAGTTCCAGGCCGACGTGCTCGGCGTGCCGGTGGTGGTGCCGGAGGTGTCGGAGACGACCGCGCTGGGCGCGGCCTACCTGGCCGGCGTGGCCAGCGGGAGCTGGTCGGAGTCCGACGTGCGCTCGATGTGGCACCAGGCGGCTCGCTACGAGCCGTCGATGTCGGAGGACGAGCGCGAGTCGCTGCTCGACGGCTGGCGCCGGGCGCTCGAAGTAACCAGGCGAGCCGGGCCGGGGTAGAAGGCGCAGATGAAGGCTCAGGTCTACAAGGACCCGCGTCCCGCCGAGCACTTCGCGCGCTTCCACGAGCGCACGCGCAGCCGGCGCCCCGACTGGGCCTACGAGCTCGTGCGGCTCGTGCTGACTCCCTACCTGCTGCTCATCTACCGCGCCCGCTGCATCGACTCGCACAACATCCCCGCCGACGGCCCGGCGATCATCGCGCCCAACCACTTCTCCTTCCTCGACCACTTCTTCACCGCCGTCTACCTGCGCCGCAAGGTGCACTTCATGGCCAAGTCGCAGCTGTTCCAGCGGCCCATGCAGTTCATCTACACCCACGGCGGCGTCTTCCCCGTGCGGCGCGGGCACAACGACGAGGAGGGCTTCGAGACCGCCCACACCGTGCTGGCCCGCGGCGACGTCGTCGTGATGTACGCGGAGGCGGGCCGCTCGCGCACCGGCGAGCTGGGCAAGCCGCGTCACGGGCTGGGCCGGCTCGCCCTGGAGTCGGGCGCCCCGATCGTGCCCACCGCGATCGCCGGGACGGAGCGCGCCCGCAACTGGAAGCGGCTGCAGTTCCCGAAGGTCACCGTGCAGTTCGGCGAGCCGCTGCGCTTCGAGCAGGTGGCGAAGCCCACCAAGGAGCAGAGCCAGGCCGCCTCGGAGATCGTTTTCGGCCGCACGCGCACGCTGCACTCCCGCCTCAAGGCCGAGGGGCGCCGCAGCGCGGTGCGCGCGGCCCGGGCGGCGCGCCGCTCGGCCGAGGGCGCCGGGCGGCGGCCCGTGGACGCCTGAGTGGACGGGCTCCTTACTCTCTCCGGCGACGCCGGCGTGGGCTGGCCTCGAGGCCGTCGAGCAGGCGGTCCAGTCCGAACTCGAATTGCGCGTCACCCGCCCTCGCCTCCACCAGCTCGTCGCTGGCCGAGGTGACGGCGGGGTACTCGTCGGGCGCCAGGGCCGGGAGGGCCGCACGGGCGCGGCGCGACCCTTCGCCGTCCGCGGATGCGGCTTGGCCGGCCGCGCGTCGATCGGCTCTACCGCGGCCTGCGCCCCGCGGCGTACGAGCTGGCCATCTACCTGGCGGCCGGGGTGCGCCACGTGGGGTCCACGCGCGCCTCGCTGATCGTCACCGACACAGTGCGCGACACGGGCGGCGCCTACTCGGCCCACGCCACGGGCTTCGCCTTCGACGTCAGGCGCGACTACGCGAGCGACGCCCAGACAGTCGCGTTCCAGTACATGCTCGACCGGCTCCAGTCGCTCAACCTGATCGCCTGGGTCCCAGAGTCGGACGTGATCCACGTGACGGCCTCGAGCGAGGGCGGCGAGCTGGTTCAGTAGACGGCTCGGGGATGCGTCTACAGGGCCGGTACAATAATGTAGACGCAAACGTAGATGGAGACAGAGAAGATGGAGACCACGACCGTGCGCGTGCGTCGTGACACGCGTGATCGGCTGGCGAGCTTGGGGAAGCGCCGGGGTCTGAGCACTGCCGACCTGCTGGATGAGCTAG
>JBOGXS010000120.1:0-4479 GCA_050693815.1 Thermoleophilaceae bacterium
ACCCGTCCCCGCCGCGGCCTCGGGGGGCTCGGGCTCGACCAGCCGCCCGGCCGCGGGCTGGGCGGCACGAGGCCGCTGCAAGAGCAGCGCCACGGCGACGGCGACCGCTGCCGCAACCAGCGCCGCCAACACGATCTCCATTGTGGGTCTCCTCCCGGCGCGTGCGCGCCGTCAACCCCTCAGCGGAGCACGCGCCCAGCTGGCGCGCGCGGTGCTGCTGTCCTCCCTCCAAGCCCGTCGAGTGTCTTCGTTCTCCGCAAAAGAAGCCGATTTGCTGGTGTTTCAGTCTCACGGCGGCCTCGGCGGCCGCTTCACATGAGGGTAACCCGGTGCCAGGCCGGTCGCAAGCGGGTAGGCGCCCAACCGGTCCAGCGCTGTGCGGTTGCCGACTATCCCACCGTGGCGCGGTTGCCGCCGGCGCGCTTGGCCCCGTACAGGGCGGCATCGGCGCGGGCGAAGAATCCGGTCGGCTCCTCAGGCGGCGTGTGGAGCGCAAGCCCGATCGAGGCGGTCGCCCGGGTGTGCTCGCCCACCGCCCGCCGGAGGCGGTCGGCGGCCGCCTGCGCCTCGTCGCGATTGCCCGTCGTGAGGAGCGCCGCGAACTCGTCGCCCCCAATCCGGCACAGGAGGTCCCCGGCGCGCAACGCCCCCTGCAGGGCGGTCGCGGCGTCGCGGAGAACCCGGTCTCCGGCCTGGTGGCCGTCGGTGTCGTTGATCTGCTTGAAGCCGTCCAGGTCGACGATGAGCAGCGCAAGCCTCCCGCGGCGCTCGCGTCGGGTGCAGGCCTCCTCGAGCGAGGCGTGGAAGCTGGCGTGGTGCCCGAGTCCGGTCAGGGGGTCGCTGGCGGCGCGCTCCTGCAGCTCGCCCACGGCGGCGGCCGTGGCCAGCGCGCTCGACGTCTGGGCGGCGAGCAGCTCGAGCAGCTCGATGTCCTCGGTCTCGAGCGATATCGGAGCCGAGTCCACGAGCAAGAGGAAGCCCTTCTCGGCCGCCAGCGGCAGCGCGACCAGGGCGCCCGCACCGGCGCCGCGCAGCGCCTCGTGGCCGCTGAAGCCGCGCCCGTCCGGCTCGCCGATCGTGTAGACGGAGCTGCTCGCGCGAATCCACTCGGCCACCATCGCGACCTGCTCCGGCGCGAGCCCGCGCAGGGCCGGAGCGTGCGGTCCCCGGGCGGACGCCAGGCGCGGCGTCCCCGCGGAGACGAGCGCCACCGTCGCCGACTCCATGTCGGCGATGTCGCACGCCGCGTCCATGGCTCGCTCCAGGATCGCCTCGGTTTCCACCAGCCCGGTGAGCTCGGCTGCGTGGCGTGCCAGGCGCTCGGGGCGCGTCTCGGCCGGGAGGCCGCCGACCTCCGCGATCCGGCGGGCCACGCACTCCGCACAGCGCTCCAGCACGGACAGCAGCCCCTCCCCCAGCTCCTGCTCCGACTCGACGTTCAGGGCCCCGATCACCCTGTTCTCCAGCCGGATGGGCACGCACACCTCCGAGCGCACGGTGGGCACCGCCTCGAGGTAGTCCGCCGAGGTCGACGTGCTGCGGATCACGGCCGGGATGCCGGTGGCGAAGGTGGTCCCGATCACGCCGGCGTGCGGACGCATCCCGTCGAAAACCTGCCAGTAGCCCTTGACCGCCTGGCAGCGCAGCCGGCCGCCGCGCATCAGGTAGAGCGAGGGCATCAGCCCGGGCCGGCGGGCCAGGTGCTCCACCACCGCGGCGCAGGCCGCCTTCACGGTCGCGGCGCGCTCGACGTCGGCGACGAGCGCGCGGCTCGGAGGACCGGCGGTGTCTAGCTCCCGCAGCGACATCACTTCTTCGTATCGTCAGGGGCGGGGCGGCTCTTGACCCGCGGAGGGAGGCGGCTCTTGACCCGCGGAGGGAGGCGGCCCCCGCGCCTCAGGCCGCGCGGCGATCCTCGCGCTCGCGGCGCTCGTGACGGCGGATCGCCTCGTAGGCCGTCTCCGGATCGTAGCCGCGACGGACGAGCAGGCGCCAGGCGCGGTCGCGCTCGCGGTCGTCGCGCGGCGGCGGGACGCGCTGCTCGAGCACCAGCAGGGCGGTGCCCAGCTCGGCGTCGCGACTCTGCTCGGCCACCGCCTGCTCGATCAGATCCGGGGCGATGCCGCGCCGGTGCAGATCGCGAGCGATCCGCTCCGAGCCCCAGCGCTCGAGCTGGCGCTTGTCCTCGGCGAAGCGGCGCGCATAGCGGGCGTCGTCCAGGAAGCCGGCTTCGATCAGCTCCTCGACGACCTCCTCGATCGCATCCGGCTCGACCCGCTCGCGCTCGAGGAAGGTGCGCAGCTCCGCCACCGTGCGCTCGCGGTAGCCCAGGGCCCGGTAGCCCAGCTCGATCGCGCGCTCTCTCTCGGTGGCGCGATGATCTTCGCCGGGCGGCGTCATCGGAGCAGGGTCACGCGGCTTGGTCCGCGGCCTCCTCCGGTTCCTCGCCCTCGATCGCCTCGGCGGGCGGGACCGCGGCCAGCGGCACCGCCGCCGGCTCAACCCCCAGCGTCTCGTAGATCCTGCGTTCGATCTCCTGGGTGACCTCGGGGTGCTCGCGCAGGTAGCCCTTCACGTTGTTGCGACCCTGACCCAGCCGCTCGTCGCCGTAGGAGAAGAACGAGCCGGACTTCTGGACGATCCCGTGCTCGATCCCCAGGTCGAGGATGCAGCCCTGGCTCGAGATCCCGACGCCGTACTCGATGTCGAACTCGGCCTGCCGGAAGGGAGCGGCGACCTTGTTCTTGACCACCTTCACCCGGACCCGGTTGCCGACCGCCTCGGTGCCCTCCTTGAGCGTCTCGATGCGCCGGATGTCGAGCCGCTGCGAGGCATAGAACTTGAGCGCCCGGCCGCCGGGCTGGGTCTCAGTGGGCCCGAACATGACGCCGATCTTCTCCCGGATCTGATTCGTAAGGACACAAAGCGTGTCTGCCCTGTTGAGATTCCCGGCCAGCTTTCGCATCGCCTGGCTCATCATGCGGGCCTGGACGCCGACCGTCTGGTCCCCCATCGCGCCCTCCAGCTCCACCTTCGGGGTGAGCGCGGCCACCGAGTCGATCGCCACCACGTCCACCGCCCCGGAGCGGATCAGGAGGTCGGCGATCTCGAGCGCCTGCTCGCCGTAGTCGGGCTGGGAGACGAGCAGCTCGTCCACGTCCACGCCGATGCGCTTCGCATAGGCCGGGTCCATGGCGTGCTCGGCGTCGATGAACGCGCAGATCCCGCCCAGCCGCTGGGCGTTGGCCAGCACGTGGTAGAGCAGCGTGGTCTTGCCCGACGACTCGGGCCCGAAGATCTCGACGATGCGCCCGCGCGGCAGCCCGCCTACGCCCAGGGCGAGATCGAGCGACAGCGCGCCCGTGGGGACCACCGAGACGCGCACCGCGGCGGCCTCGTCCCCCATCTTCATGATCGACCCCTGGCCGAACTGGCGCTCGATCTGGCCGACCGCGTTCTTCAGCGCCGACTCTCGCGCCTGAGCGGCCTTCTGCTGCTCCTTGTCCATACGCGTTCGTTCCTCTCGAAAGCTTTCTGAGATCCACAACGTAGGAGGAACGTCGGACGGCAAGCTCGCCCCCTGCCGGTGACGGATCTCACAGATCGACCGGGCGGGACGCACGAGGCTGGAGCCATGGAGATCCTGATCCTTTGCGCAATCCTGTTCGTGGGCGTCGTCTACGGCTACTACACGGTCAGCGGCAGCGGCATCGCCGAGCACCCCTACGGGAAGATCTACGGCGGCTCGCCGGGGGCCCTCGGGGCCGCCAGCGCCTCCGGCCGGGACGAGCGCGTCTCGATGAGCAGCTGGACACGCGGCACGCGCTGAGGTTGGATCCGCGGTGTGTACGAGCACCGCAAGGCCAACCGGTTCCGTCGAATCGCGCGCGTGACCGCCGCCTGGCGCCCGATGTCGTGGCTCTACGCGCGCACGCTGCACCACATCGACCGCGTCGTGTACCGGCTCACCCGCGGGCGCGCCACGTTCGCCTCGTGGGTCGCCGGCCTGCCCATCGTCATGCTCACCACGACGGGCGCCAAGAGCGGTCGCCGGCACACGCTGCCGCTGGTCGCGCTCCCCGAGGGCGACCGGCTGGTGATCATCGCGTCCAACTACGGCCAGGACCGCAACCCGGCCTGGTACCACAATCTGCGGGCCTACCCGCGCGCGACGATCGTCTTCGAGGGCGTCGCGCGCGAGGTGACGGCGCGCGAGCTCGAGGGCGAGGAGCGCGAGCGGCACTACACCCGCGGAATCGAGACCTATCCGGGCTGGACGCGGTACCGGAAGCGGGCCTCCCACCGGCAGATCCCGGTCATGGAGCTGACGCCGGTGGAGTAGGAGCGACCGGCGGCGGAGGCCGTAGCGGTCGCTGAACGGCGGCAACCAAGGGGGTCCGTCACGTTTGGGGAATATAGGTCCGCTTTCGTGACGAACCCCCTGGAATCGGCGGTCCGGGAGCCGCCGGCCGTCTTCAC
>JBOGXS010000121.1:0-4142 GCA_050693815.1 Thermoleophilaceae bacterium
AGCGGCGGCTCGCGCTGCTGATCCCGCTCGCCGTCTCGCTCGGAGCCGTGGGGCGGGTGGAGGAGAGCCGGGCGGCGCTCGCCGAGTCGCTCCAGCTCATGCCGGAGAATCTCCCGGTCATCCGCGGACGGGTGATCGCGGCGACCGCCTATCTGGATCACCTGCTCGGTCGCCACGGCGTCGCCCGGGAACTGCTCCACACGTCGCTCGAGCAGCTGCAGGACCAGGGCTCGAAGGGGGCGACGGCGCTCAAGCTCGAGCTGGCGGTCGACTACTGGCTCGCGAGCGACTGGAACGCGATGGCGGTCCCCGCCCGCGAGGCGCTCGCCGCCGCCAGGAAGCTGGGCGACCGACCGATGCAAGCTCACGCCGCGGCGCTGGTTGCGGTCGGCGAGAACCATCGCGGCGCAGTCGGGCGCGGCGCCGAGCTCGTCGGCGAGGCCGGCCGGGTCGTGGACCGCGCCTCCGACGTGGAGCTCGCCAATCGGATCGAGGTGTTCCTGACGCTGGGCTTCGCCGAATGCGGCGTCGAGCGGTTCCACGACGCGGCCCGCCACCTCGCCCGCGGCACCGCGATCTCGCGCGCGACGGGTCAGGGCGCGTGGTTGGGGCCCCTCGTGAATCTGCACGGTACCGCCAACCTCCTGCTCGGCGAGCTCGGCGAAGCATCCGAGCTGGCTGAGACGGCGATGGAGTCCGCCCTGCTCGGCGGGGACCAGCCGCTGGTCTGGGCGCTCACCCTGCGCTGCTGGCTCTCGCTGCTGCAGGGCGACCTGGCGGCCGCGGTGGAGGCCGGGGAGCGGGCGCTCGAGATCCGCGAGCGCGTCCCGTCCACGTTCTACCACTGGCTGGCCGCCTGCACGCTGGCGGCGGTGCGAATCGAGTCGGGTCAGCCCGCGCGCGGCCGGGAGGAAATACTGCGAGAGGGAGGGGACGACGCCCTGACGGCCTTCGAGCCGAGCTGGCGGCCGCACTGGTGGGCGGCGCTCGGCCACGCTGAGCTCGGTCTCGGCCGCGTGGACGCCGCGGAGGCGTGGGTGGAGCGGTCGGAGGCGGGAGCCGAGGCGCTCGCGCTGCCGGGACAGATCGGCGAGGCGGGTCGTGCTCGCGCTGCGCTTTCGCTCGCCCGCGAGGACGCGGCCGCGGCCGCCGGCCAGGCGCAGGACGCCGCCGAGCGTCTGGAGGAGGCGGGCCGACGCATCGATGCAGCCCGCGCACGGGCGCTCGCCGGCCGGGCGCTCGCTGAGGCTGGCGGGCGAGAGCGCGCGGTCAGAGAGCTCGAGCGGGCGTACTCCCAGCTCGCGGCGAGCGGCGCCGAGGGCTACCGAGACGAGGCCGCTCGGGACCTTCGTCGCCTCGGTCGGCGCGTTCCTTCCGCGACGCGATCGGCACCGGGCGAAGCCGGCCTGGTCGGCCTTGACGAGGACGAACGGGAGCTCTCCCGACTCGTGGCGCGGGGCCTGACGAACCGTGAGATCGCCGCGCGGGTGTTCGTGAGCGAGAAGACGGTCGAGCGCCGCCTGACCGGCATCTTTCGAAGGCTGGGCCTGTCCGCCCGCGCGGAGCTCGCGACGCTCGCCGAGCGGGAGCGGCTGCGTTCCGACCCAGAATGAGAGCACTGTGGCCCCGGCGATCACGCGTGCCCAGGCCCGGTCACCGTCACGGGCGCGGCGGGCCTCGGCGTACTTAGCCGCTCGGAGCAAGCGACCGAGTGAGGCCGACACGCCGAGATCGCGAGTCAGCTACGTGTCCAAGAAGGGCAAGCGGCCCGCACGGCGGCCGCGACCCTTCGAGTGGCTGCGCGAGAACGGCCTACCTGGAGCTGGCCGCCACGGTGGCGGACGGATTCCTTCCCGCGCGGAGCTGACCGCTCCGTAACGGCGTGCCGGCCATTGCCGGCGCGAGAACGGACACCAGCCTGGGTCGCTCTCGCAGTCCTCGCGCCACCCGGTCAGCGCCGCGCGGCGAACTCCCGAATCAGACCGATTCTCGGATCGCTCCATCGCGCCCACTCGAAGCTCCACAGCTCCACGCCCCGAAGCCCGTGGGCGCGGACGAAGGCGAGCTTTCGGGCCACGCGCCTCACGTCGCGGTCGTATCCGCGGGGGAAGATCCCGATGCCGGCGACGAGCTTCGACGCCGGCACCCCGGCATTCCTGTAGAGGGCGAACTGGCGCTCGATCCGTGAGCCTCGATCGCGGTAGTAGCTGAAGACGTTGATCGAGTCGACCAGGTCGGCGACGCGCGCCGCGGTGCGCGGGGGAACCAGGCCAGAGATCACGTCGAGGAGAAGCAGCGAGCGCGGATCGCGCTTGTCGAGCGCAGCGCGCAGCTCGGAGACAAGCGCGACCAAGCGTCGCGGGACCACCTTCTCCTCCCAGTCGACACTGACCCCGTCGTAGTCGTAGCGGTCGATCGCCGTGACGATGTTCCTCACCAGCCGATCGCGCCTCTCGCCGCGCGTTGCCGACACGAACTGATCGATTCCCTCGCCACCGACGACGAGGACGATCTTGCGGCCGTGGGCGTGCGCCGAGGCGACGGCGCGCCGCGCGTTCTCACGGCTGATGAGATCGCCGATCCGCAGCCCGCCGCGGCGGGTCGGGTACATGGCGAAGTGAAGGATGTGGGTGAACGGGGAGTAGTCGACCTCGCCGGGGTGCATGTCGTACTGCTGGACCCACCCGGGATAGGAGCCGAGCGACCAGCGCTTGGTCGAGGTTGCGGGGTGCGCCTCGCGGTCGCTCGCCCCGCTGCATGCGGCGATCACGCCGGCGCCGACGAGCGCGGCGAGCCGAGCTCCCACCGTCTACGCATCTCCTTCGTTCGCCGTGCGGGGACCAGCCACACGCAACCGTATCGGACGTTGGGCCGCCGCCGGAGCGTCCCCGGCCAGGTCGCCTGCCCGATCGCCGGACTTCTCCCAGCTCGCAGAGGTCGCGAAGGCCAACCCGCCGACAAGCGCAAGAACGGCGGCGATCAGGGCATACCTGGGGCCGCGGCCCGAGGGTCGAGCCCGCTTCCGGCGATTGCGAGGACGCGGTGACGTTTGGCTTGGGCGGGGAAAGGGGCGGTGCCTGGCCAAGCGCGGTCAGCTCCTACGCGACTGTCGCGCGCGAGCGGCGGGGCGGCAGGGGCCCCCGTCTGGCCGACCCCCAGGCCGAGGAGGCCTGGGGGTCGGCAACACGGGCGTCTGCCGAGCTCGACCCTCGTTCGCATGCATCGAGCCCCTTCTCTACCGGAACCGACGACCCCCTTCAACCCTCGCGCGGGAGCGTTCAAGGGCGTCCTTCAGGGCGTGTCAGGGGGCGTGCTGACTTTCGCGCAAATGCTCTACGAAAGCCGCATCCGAGCGTACGGAGGGCGCTACCGCGCTCAGGCGATCGAGGCGGCCTGCTCGCTCGTCCTCGCCGCCGGTCGGTGGGGCAGCGTGCCCAGACGGGCGTCGAGCGCGTCGATGGCAGCGGCGAACGGCACCTCCTGCTCGAACTCGGTGCCCCGCCCGGCGAGCAGGAGTCGCTCCCGCGCGCACGGCCGATCAGCTCACGCAGCAGCCGCGTCTTGCCTATCCCGGGCTCGCCGGTGTAGCTGAGACAGGCGCCGCGACCCTGGCCGAGTCTGGCAAGCGCCGACTCGATCGTCGCCAGCTCGCGCTCGCGTCCGATGAGCGCTGCCGTGGCCCGGCTGTGCTGCACCCCGAGAGGTGTAGCAGCAGAAAAGATCGGCCGCTCTGTCGCCACTGTTCGCGACTGCGAATTGGACGGGGGATCGCGCGGTGTTAGGTTCGCCGCCCTGTCGCGGACGGGCAGCCGGATCGCCGCTGCACGCCCCTCCTCGCACCGTTCGAGACAGCCCTCGTTCTGCGTCGAAAGGAGTGGTCGTGTCCGCCCGAGCTGTCGTCGTCGCCATTGCATTGACCCTCGCCGCGGCTCTGAGCACGGGCTCGCTCGTCCCGATCGCCGGCTCCGCGGGCGCCGGGGACGACTCGGGCAAGGCCACGGCGGCGGTAACGAAGAGCAAGAAGCGGTGCAAGCAGAGGAGAGCGGGCAACCGGGCAAGGCGCTGCAAGCGGGGCTCTCGGCGCGCCAGGCGCGGGCGTCGCGGCCCGCGCGGGCCCGCGGGGCCGATGGGGCCCGCCGGAC
>JBOGXS010000122.1:0-7504 GCA_050693815.1 Thermoleophilaceae bacterium
GTCGAGCGCCCCGACCCGTACGCGATCTACGGCTACGAGGCGATGGACCTGATCCTCGACACCTGCGAGGAGCTGGGCTCCGATTGCACGGACAGGCAGGCCATGATCGACGGCCTGTTCGCGACCAAGGGCCGTGAGTCGGTGCTCGGCACGTACGACATCGACGAGAACGGCGACACGACGCTGACGGACTACGGGGTCTACACCATCGAGGGTGGCGAGCTCCAGTTCGACCAGACGATTCAGGCCGAGGGCGGCTGATCCAGCCGGACTCGGGACGGAACGGGGGGCGGGCCTTTCGGTCCGCCCCCCGGCCGTGATAGAAGTGGCCGGACGAGGGACTGAGGGGAGAACTTGGAGGCGAGTACTGAGGCAGCCCGGCTGCCGGTCCGCGCGAGCACGTGGGACCGGGTGCGGGGCTACATCGGCGAGTACGGGCTGATCGCGCTGCTCCTCGTGATGCCGGTGGTGTACGGCGTCCAGGACCTCAGCGAAGCGGGCAACCTCACCCGGCTGGGCAACAACGTCGTCGACGGCCTCTCCAACGGCGCGATCTGGGCCCTGATCGCGCTCGGCTACACGCTCGTGTACGGCATCATCGAGCTGATCAACTTCGCCCACGGCGAGGTGTTCATGATCGGCTCGCTGATCGTGGCCGCCTGGCTGTGGGGAGTCATCGGGTTGACCGCCGAGACCGCGATCCTGGGGCTGATCGGCGGTCTGGTCATCTCGCTGCTCCTCGCGATGGTGGTGAGCGGCACGTTGAACGTGATGATCGAACGGGTCGCCTATCGACCACTCCGAACGGCGCCCAAGCTCGCGCCGTTGGTAGCGGCCGTCGGAATGTCGTTCATCCTCCAGAACGTCGGCATCCTTTGGATCGGCGGCTCGCCGGAGGGGATCCCGAACCTCATCGGCGCGCAGGAGGAGCTGGTCACGATCGGCGGCGTCGAGATCAGCCAGGGGGACGCGTTGTCCGTCCTGACGACCATCCCGCTCGTGCTGCTGCTCACCACCTTCATCGCCCAGAGCCGGCTCGGCCGCGCTATGCGCGCAACCGCGCAGGACCCGGAGGCGGCCCGGCTGATGGGCATCAACGTCGACACCACCATCTCCCTGACCTTCCTGCTGGGCGGCCTGATGGCGGGCGCGGCCGGGCTGATCTACGCCCTCTACCAGACGACCGTCTGGTACCTGCAGGGCTTCCAGGCCGGGCTGATCGCCTTCACCGCCGCGGTGATGGGCGGCATCGGCAACCTCAAGGGCGCCGTGCTCGGCGGCTTCATCATCGGGATCATCCAGCAGATGTCCGACAACCGGATCGGCGGGGAGTGGACGCCCGCGATCGTGTTCACCTACCTGGTGCTGATCATGGTCCTCCGCCCGCAGGGCCTTCTGGGCGAGGAGACCCGAGAGGCCGGATGAAGCGCGACACGAAGACCCTGGTACTCGCTGGGCTGGCCATCCCTGTCGCGCTCCTGTTCGCCAACTTCATCGAGATGTCGGGCCTCATGGCGGCGGTGCTCGGCCTGATAATCGCGGTCCGCCTGCTCTTCGGAGAGAGGCGCGCCTTCGACATCGGGACGATCGTCGCGCTGATCGTCTGGGCCTTCCTGCTGCCCCTGGCACACGACGAGCTGGGCGGCTTCATCGACACGGCGGTGCTGGCCGCGGCCTACGCGGTGATGGCGCTCGGCCTCAACATCATCGTCGGCTACGCCGGCCTGCTGGACCTCGGCTACGTGGCCTTCTTCGCGCTGGGCGCGCTGACGGCGGGCTGGTTCATGTCCGGCTTCTTCGGGACCGCGGGCGGGGAGGACGGCTTTCACTTCCTGGTCGCCGGCCCCGCCGGCGAGCTGCCCGGGATCCACCTGAACTTCCTGATCGTGATCGTGCTCGCGGTAATCGTGTGCATGATCGCCGGCATGCTGATCGGCCTGCCCACGCTCAGGCTGCGCGGCGACTACATCGCGATCGTGACACTCGCCTTCGGCGAGATCACCTTCCGGCTCGTGCTCAACGGGAACGAGATCGCGCTCCCCGAGGTGCCCCTGATCGGCGGGCTGCTCGAGAGCATCTTCGGGCAGGGCAGCCAGCTCACCGCCGGCCGCCAAGGGATCACACCGGTCGACAAGGTGGACCTCCCGTTCGTCGACCAGTTCCAGTCGCTCGACCTGCGGCCCTGGTTCTGGACGGCGCTGGTCCTGCTCCTGATCGTGCTGTTCGTCAACCTCCGGCTGCGCGACTCGCGCCTCGGACGCGCCTGGATCGCGCTGCGCGAGGACGAGGTGGCGGCGGCCTCGATGGGCGTGCCGCTGGTCAAGACCAAGCTGCTCGCCTACGGGACCGGCGCGGCCTTCGCCGGCGTGTCCGGCGCCTTCCTCGCGTCGCTCCTCAACACCGTCAACGCCGACCAGTTCCAGTTCTTCGTATCGGTCTTCATCCTGTCCATGATCATCCTGGGCGGGCTCGGCTCCACCGCGGGGGTGATCGTCGGGGCGATCGTGATGGCCTACATCAACTTCCGCTTCATCCCCGAGCTGAACAGCAAGCCGCGCGAGTGGTTCGACCTGAACTTCGACCTGTCGGAGCTGTCGATCGGCATCTACGGCTTTCTGCTCGTGATCATGATGGTGCTGCGGCCGGAGGGCCTCATACCCGAGCGCCGCAGGCAGCTCGAGATGCACGAGCACGTGGGTGCCGGCACCACCACCGGCGTGGGCGACGCCGAACGAGTCTACGAGGCACGGGCGTGAGCTCGTCGGCGGGCGAGACTCCGCTCGGCGACGGCGCCGACGACTCGATCCTCATCGCGAGCAACGTGACCAAGGCCTTCGGCGGCCTGGTCGCGGTGGACGACGTCTCCTTCTCGATCCCCCGCGGTGGCATCGTCTCGATCATCGGCCCGAACGGCGCGGGCAAGACCACCTTCTTCAACATGCTCACGGGGCTCTACAAGCCCACGCTCGGCCGGGTCGCGTTCGACGGGCGCAACATCACCGGGCGGCGGCCGGACAAGATCCTCAGCTATGGCGTCTCGCGTACGTTCCAGAACATCCGCCTGTTCGCGACCATGAGCGCGGTGGAGAACGTGATGGTCGGCCAGCACGCCCGGATGCGATCGGGGCTGTTCGGCGCGATCCTGCGGCCGCCCAGGTTCCTGCCCGACACGGTGCCGCTTCCGTTCCGCCGGGTGAACCGCGAGGAGGACGGCGCGCGCGAGAAGGCGCACGAGCTGCTGCGCTACGTCGGGCTGCGCGAGGACGTGCACGACCAGATGTCGATCAACCTCTCCTACGGCGACCAGCGCCGCCTGGAGTTCGCGCGCGCGCTGGCGTCGGATCCCAAGCTGCTCCTGCTGGACGAGCCGACGGCGGGGATGAACCCGCAGGAGTCGCGCTCGCTCACCGAGTTCATGCGCCAGCTGCGCGACGAGCGGCAGGTGAGCATCCTCCTGATCGAGCACGACATGCAGGTGGTCATGCAGGTCTCGGAGCGGATCACGGTGCTCGACCACGGCACCAAGATCGCCGAGGGCCTGCCGGAGGAGGTGCGCCAGAACCCGCGCGTCGTGGAGGCGTATCTCGGCAAGCAGGCGGAGTCGCACTGATGGCGCTCCTCGAGGTCGACGGCATCCACACCTTCTACGGCAACATCGAGGCGCTGAAGGGCATCTCGATCGAGGTCAACGAGGGCGAGTGCGTCACGCTGATCGGCTCCAACGGGGCGGGCAAGTCGACCACGCTGCGCTCGATCTCGGGGCTAACGCCGCCGCGCCAGGGCTCGATCAAGTTCGACGGTCGCGAGCTGGCCGAGACCCCGCCGCAGGACATCGTGTCGCTTGGGATCTCCCAGAGCCCGGAGGGGCGCCACGTCTTCCCGCGGATGACCACGCTGGAGAACCTCCAGCTCGGGGCCTACCTGCGCAAGGACGTCGACGGGGTCCAGCAGGACCTGGAGCGGGTCTTCTCGCTGTTCCCGCGGCTGAAGGAGCGCGAGCGCCAGAAGGGCGGGACCATGTCCGGCGGCGAGCAGCAGATGCTCGCGATCGGGCGCGCCCTGATGGCCAGGCCGAAGCTGCTGCTGCTGGACGAGCCGTCGATGGGGATCGCGCCGATCCTCGTCGAGCGCATCTACGAGACGATCGCCGAGATCAACCAGCAGGGCACCACCATCCTGCTCGTCGAGCAGAACGCGAACTTCGCGCTGGACGTCTCGAGGCGCGGCTACGTGCTCGAGACCGGCAAGGTCGCCCTGGCGGACGACTCGGCGGCCCTCAGGAAGAATCCTGAGGTGCAGCGAGCGTATCTGGGAGCGTGAGTTAGATGTCCTTCGGTGTCATAGGAACCGCCGCACTCTGGCTGACCTTCGGCTGGCTGGCCTCGGCGATCGTCGCGTCGTACCTCTCGAACCGCAAGGGCTACGGCGAGAGGCTGGGGCTGGCGTCCGGCATGCTGCTCTCGGTCGTGGGAGTGGTGATCTGGCTCGTCTGGCCGGCCCGGCCGGACTCCCGTTGGAAGCTGCAGGGCGTGTTCGGGAGCGGCGGCAAGACGGTGGCCGAGGCGCGCGCCGAGCACGAGTCAACGCAGCAGCCCTAGCAGAGCCTCGTCCAGGTCCGGCCGGCGGAAGCGGTAGCCCAGCTCCTGGAGGCGGTCCGGCACGGCCCGCTGCCCGGTGGTCACGACCGAGGCCATCTCCCCGTAGAGCGCCTTGAGCGCGAGCGCCGGGACGGGGAGGAACGCGGGGCGCCGCAGCGCGCGGCCGAGCGCCTTCGAGAACTCGGCGTTGGTGGGCGGCTCGGGCGCCGCCACGTTGAACGGGCCGCTCGCCGCCTGCGTGCTCGCGCAGAACGCGAGCGCGCCGACCACGTCGTCCAGGTGCACCCAGGGCATGTACTGCCCGCCGCCCGCCACGGGCCCGCCGACCCCGAGCTTGAAGAAGGGCAGCATCCGCTCGAGCGCGCCGCCCTCCGCCGAGAGCACCACGCCGGTGCGCGTCGTAACCACCCGCACCCCGTGCTCCGCGGCGCGGCGGGCCGCGCCCTCCTTCTCGGAGAGCACCCGCGCGAGGAAGTCGTCACCGGCCGGCTCGTCCTCGTCGAGGCGCTCGGCTCCGCGCGCTCCGTACCAGCCGCTGCCCGACTGCGACACGAGCACACGTGGCCGCTCGCCCTCGGAGAGCTCGGCCAGCCCCGCTACCAGGTTGCGCGTGGACAGGACGTGGGAGTCGCGGATCTCACGCTCTGCGGCGTCGGACCAGCGCTGGCCGATGTACTCGCCGAGCAGGTGCACGACCGCGTCGCGTCCGCGCAGCGCGTCCAGGGGCGGGGGCTCGGCCTTCGCATGCCTCCACTCGAGCGCCTCGAGGCCCAGGCGCTCGCGCGCCCGGGCGGCGTCGCGCGACAGGGCCGTGACCTCGTCGCCGCGCTCGCGCAGCTCGCCCACGAGGGCGCTGCCGATCATGCCGGTGGCTCCGGTGATCGCTACCCGCACCGGCTCACCGGCCGGGGGCCACTGCTGCGCGCTCCACGGTCGGCTGCTCGGCCTCGCCGGCAGCCTCGCCCGAGTGCTCCGCCACCTCCGCCACGGCGCCCGCGACCGCCTGGCCCACGTCGCGGTTGAAGACGCTCGGGATGATGTAGTCCGCGTCCAGCTCGTCGTCCTCGACCACGCTGGCGATGCCCCGCGCCGCGGCCAGCTTCATCTCCTCGCTGATCGTCGTGGCGCGCGCGTCGAGCGCCCCCCGGAAGACGCCCGGGAAGGCCAGCACGTTGTTGATCTGGTTGGGGTAGTCGGAGCGGCCGGTGGCCATCACGCGCACGTGGGCGGCGGCCTCCTCCGGGCGTACCTCGGGATTGGGGTTGGCCATCGCGAACACGAACGGGTCGGGGTTCATCCGCTGCAGATCGGCCGCGTCGACGATCCCGGGGCCGGACAGGCCGAGGAACAGGTCGGTGCCCTCGATCACCTGGCGCGGGGAGCCGTCGCGGCGGTCCGGGTTCGTGTGCTCCGCCAGCCAGCGCTTGGGGCCGTTCATCGAGCCGGACTCGTAGTCCTCGCGCCCGGTGTGGATCGCGCCGAAGCGGTCGCAGGCCACGATCGAGCGCACCCCCGCGTCCATCAGGATCTTCGCCACCGCCACGCCCGCCGCGCCGGCGCCGACCATCAGCACCTCGAGCTCCTCCATGTGGCGCCCGGTCAGCCGGCAGGCGTTGATCAGGGCGGCCAGGGTCACGATCGCCGTGCCGTGCTGGTCGTCGTGGAAGACGGGGATGTCGAGCGCCTGCTGCAGGCGCTGCTCGATCTCGAAGCAGCGCGGCGAGGAGATGTCCTCGAGGTTGATGCCGCCGAAGGTGGGGGACATGCGGATCACCGTCTCGACGATCTCCTCGACGTCCTTGGTGGCGAGGCAGATCGGGAAGGCGTCGACGTCGGCGAACTCCTTGAACAGCATCGCCTTGCCCTCCATCACCGGCATGGCGGCCTCCGGGCCGATGTCGCCGAGGCCGAGCACCGCGGTGCCGTCGGAGACGACGGCGACCGTGTTGGCCTTGATCGTGTACTTGAACGCCTTCTGGCGGTTCCCGGCGATCGCGGTGCAGACGCGGGCGACGCCGGGGGTGTAGGCCATCGAGAGGTCGTCGCGCGACTTGAGCGGGATGTTCAGCCCGGTGTGGATCTTGCCGCGGCGGTGCACCTCGAAGGTGCGGTCGGTGATCTCGACCACGCGCGCGGCGCGCACCGACTGGACGGCCGTGATCACGTCCCCGCGGTGCTCGACCCCCGAGCACTCGACGGTGATCTCGCGCAGCGTGCGGTCGCCCTTCGCGTCCACGGTGTCGACCGCCACGATCGCCCCGCCCGCGCGGGTGATGGCGGCGGTGACCTTGCCCAGCACCCCGCCGGGACGGCTGGGCAGCTCGACGCGCAGGGTGAGCGAGAACTGTGCGCTTGGGGCGGCCATGGCCGGGCCATCATACGAACGGGTGATGGCGAGCTCGAATTGGACGCGCTCGAAGAGCGGCTCTCGGCGGCGGCCGAAAGGGGCGTGCAGCTCGTCGACCTCGGCTCGGCTGGGCGGTCACCCGGCCTGCTCGTCGATGCCCTGCGCGACGGGCGGGTGCTGAGCGACCGCGACGGTCTGTGGACTCGGCTGGCCCGCGATGAGCCGGCGCTCCGTCGGGCCGCCGCGCGACAGGACCGCGAGCGGCTCGACCGGGCGCTGGTGCCGCTCGAGGCGGGAGTGTGAAGGCCGCCCCCCTCGAGTCCACCCATGTCGAGCGAGCGACCGCGCTCAAACGGAAGGTCCTCGACCGGCTGACGGACATTCGGCGCCACTTCCGGGCGCTGGAGGCGGCGATGGCCGAGTTCGGCGAGGGGTTTCCCCAAGAGGACTTCGTCGAGGCCGGCGCCTCCGAAGTCCCTCGGGCGCTGAACCGGGTCAAGGCCGTAGAGCGCGGGCTCGACCAACTCTTCAACTATCTGGCCGAGCTGTCGAGGCTCGG
>JBOGXS010000123.1:0-8609 GCA_050693815.1 Thermoleophilaceae bacterium
TGTCCGCACTCCTGCCGGGGCTCACCACGGTCGACGGCGGCAGCAGCGACGACCTGTACCGGACGCCCGCGGGCATCGCCGCCTTCCCCGGCGTGTCGGACGACGACTTCAACGCCGGTCCGTGGCACAACTGGTTCGAGGGCGACTTCGGCGGACTGGACGTGCTCGTCCGCTCGATGAACCGCGACGATGCTGGGGGCAACGACGCCGCGGTCGTGATCGGCGGCGGTCAGGTCTCGCTCACCGAGCGACCCACCGACCTGTCGATCGCCAAGGGCGATGCGCCCGATCCGGTTCGCGTGAACAATGACCTCACCTACACGCTCACCGTCACCAACAACGGGCCCAATCCCGCCACCGGCGTGACCGTGACCGACCAGCTGCCGAATGGCCTCAGCGCCCGGTCCACGAGCGCGAGTCAGGGCAGCTGCTCCGGCACGACCACCGTCACCTGCGGGCTCGGCGACATGGCCAGTGGCGCGAGCGCCACGGTGCAGATCGTGGTCCGGCCGACGAGCACCGGCTCGCTGAGCAACACGGCGAGCGTCTCCGGCAACCAACCCGATCCAAACGACGCCAACAACAGCGCCACGCAGACGACCGAGGTGGCCGCGGCCCCGGCGGTCCAGCGCGAGCGGGCCCGCGACAGCCGGGCGCCTCGGATCGCCGTGGCCGGTGTGCGACGGTCGAGCTGCGTACGCGGAGCGTTCAGAGCCAGGTTCCGCGTCAGGGACGCCTCGCGGCTGCGGCGCGTGGTCGTGAAGCTCAACGGCCGCACGATCAAGCGGACGAAGCGCAAGCGCTTCAAGGTGCGGATCAATGCCAAGGTCATGCGCTCGGGCCGGCACCGCGTGCGGGTGATCGCCGTCGACCGCGCGGGCAACCGCCGTGTGATGAGGCGCAGCTTCCGGCGCTGCGCCCGGCCGGCGCAGGTGCCTGTCTTTACGGGCTGACCCGGGCGAAGCACGCGGCGGTCCGCCGTCCTCCGCGACGGCAGACCGCCTTCTGCCCTTGGCGCGTTTGAGATCCCCGAATCGGGTATCTCCCGGGGAGACGGGCATGGCGGAGCGGTTGACAGTCGAGCTTCAGCGTACGAATACGGCGCCCCGCCGTGCCCGCGCGGCGCTGGCCGAATTCGACCACGGCCTGGCCCCGGCCCGCGAGCAGGACGCCGAGCTGCTCCTGAGCGAGCTCGTCAGCAACGCCGTCAAGTACGCGGACGGCCAGGTGACCCTCCACCTGGACCGCAAGGACCACCGCTTCCGCGCCGAGGTCGTCGACCGGGGCGACGGCTTCCTGCCCAGGCCGCGCGACCGCGACGACCTGCACACGCCCGGCGGCTGGGGCCTGCCGCTGGTGGAGACGCTCTCGGATCGCTGGGGGACCCCGCAGGGCTCCACCCACGTCTGGTTCGAGATCGCGCTGGCCGCCTGACGGGCGGGCCGGGTTAGGCAGCCGCCAGCAGCGCCACCTTGCGCTGCACGTCGCGCGTGGAGACCACGTGCTTGCCCATCCCCAGCTCCTTCGGCTCGAGGCCCAGGGCCAGCCCGACCACCTGGGGCAGGTGCAGCACGGGCAGGTCGAGGTCGCGCTCCACGTAGCGCGCCGCGGCCGGCTGCTGCATGTCCAGGTTGAGGTGGCAGAGCGGGCAGGGGGTGACCAGGCAATCCGCGCCGGCGTCGATCGCGTCGGCCACGTGGCGGCCGGCCTGGCGCAGCGAGGTGGTGCGGTTCATCGTGATCACCGGGAAGCCGCAGCACTTGCGCGCGCCCGCGTACTCCACCGGCTCGGCCCCCAGGGCGGCGATCAGCCGGCCCAGGTACTCGTCGCGCCCGGGGTGCTCGTCGAAGCCCAGGCGGCGCGTGGGGCGGACGATGTAGCAGCCGTAGAAGGGCGCGATGCGCAGCCCCTCGAGCGGCCGCGTGACCCGTTCGCGCAGCGAGTCGAAGCCGATCTCCTCGGCCAGGATCCAGAGGAAGTTCTTGTTCCACCACTCTCCGCCGGCGTCGTAGGCGAGCCCCTCGGGCTGGAGGTGCGAGTTCACCTCGCCCCGGTACGAGGAGGACGCGTCGAGGCGCTCCTGGCACTCCGACTGCGCCCCCTGGCAGGTCGAGCAGATGTTCATCATGCCGGTCGCCCCGTCCACGCCCTGGGCCATCGCGAACGTGCGCGCGTTGAGGGTGTCGACCAGCTCCTGGTTGTGCTCGGCGATCACCCCCGCTCCGCAGCAGTTGGCCCGGTCGAGCTCGACCAGCTCGAGGTCGAGCAGCGGCGCGACCTTCGCCATCGAGCCGTGCAGCTCGGGGGTGAATCCCCGGGACACGCACCCGGGCCAGTAGGCGAGCTTCATTCGGCGTCCTCGCTCATCTCGCCCACGATGTAGAGGTTGAGCTCGATGCGCTCGTCCTTCGACTCGACCTCGTTGAAGATGCGCCGCACCTGCTTCTGATCGGGCAGCTTCGGGTGCAGCAGGGCCTTCTTCGGGTTGACCTTGCCCGACCGGAGGCCGCGCAGCGCCGTGGGAAGGTTCTCGGTCAGCTGCTTGGCGCCCTCCGGGCTGAGCTGGCCCTTGACCAGCGAGCCCTCCCCGAACGAGCGCGGCAGCAGCTGCGCCTCGAAGAGCGTGCCCCACTTCTCGATGATGTTCACGAACGCCTTCTCGTGGCCGTAGCCGTTGTTGTCGTCCTTTATCCCGAGGTCCTGGGTGGCGCGGCGGCGCAGACGCATGATCTGGTCCATCGGGGCCACGTCCTTGGGGCAGACCTCGACGCAGGCGAAGCAGTGGGTGCAGTCGTAGATCCCGTGCGGGTCCTCGGCCAGGTCCTTCAGACGGGCCTCCTCCTCGCCGTCGCGCGGGTCGCCCACGAAGCGATAGGCCTTGGCCAGCGCCGCGGGGCCGATGAAGTCGGGGTCCACCTCCATCGAGAGGCAGGCCGACACGCAGACGCCGCAGTGGATGCAGGCCATCGCCTGGGTCACGTCGAGCATGGCCTCGGCGGGCACCACGTACTCCCGGCCCTCGGGCGGGTCCTCCGCGGGCAGCAGCCAGGGCACGACGCGCCGGACCTTCTTCCAGTGCACCGCCTCCATGTCGGTGACGAGGTCCTTGATCACCGGCATGTTGCCCATGGGCTCGACGGTGATGGCGCCGTCGCGAGCGCGCTCGGCGGCGTCGCCCATCCGCGTGTTGCAGGCCAGCGCCGAGTGGCCGTTGATGCGCACGCCGCAGGAGCCGCAGATGGCGGCGCGGCAGGAGCAGCGGATCGCGATCGAGGCGTCCTCGCGGTCCTTCACCTGGAGGATGCCGTCGAGCACCGACCGCTCGGGTGGGAGGTCCACGTCGTAGTCGGCCCAGTAGGCGGCCTCGGCGGACTCCGGGTCGAAGCGGCGGATCTTGAGCTTGAAGTCGGTCAATAGGTTCGCTCCTGCGGCTCCCACTGGGTCATGGTGACCTCCGAGTAGGAGATCTCCGGCTCGTCGCCGTTCGCCTCGACGTTGATGTGCCTGAGCCAGTCGTCGTCGTTGCGGTCGGGGAAGTCGGTGCGGAACTGGGCGCCGCGGCTCTCCCTGCGCTCGATCGCCGAGAGCACGATCGCCTCGGCATTGTCGAGCATGAAGTCGAGCTCGAGCGCGCCGAGCACGTCCTGGTTGAAGACCGTGCCCTTGTCGTCGATGGACACGTCCCTCGCCTCCTCCTTGAGGCGCTGGACGGTCTCGAGCGCCTCGCGCAGGCCGTCCTCGTCGCGGAACACGGCCACGTACCGGTCCATCGTCTCGCCCAGCTCGGCCTTCAGCTCGGAGACCCGGCGCGGGCCAGAGTTGCGGCCCACGATCGCCGCGATGCCGCGCTCCTCGTCGGTCACGTGGGCGTGGCTCGGCTCGTTCACCGGCAGTCCCGTGACGGCCTCCGCGGCGTGGGCGCCGGAGCGGCGGCCGAACACGAGCGTGTCGAGCAGCGAGTTGGCCCCCAGGCGGTTGCCGCCGTGCACCGACACGCAGGCGCACTCGCCGGCGGCGTAGAGGCCGGGGATCGCGGTCTGGCCGTGGACGTCGGTCCTCACCCCGCCCATCACGTAGTGGTTGCCGGGCTTGATGTGGATCGGCTCGCGGGTGATGTCCACCCCGGCGAAGTCGCGCCCCACGTTCACGATCTCGCGCAGGGCCTCGTGGATGCGCTTGCGCGATACGACCGTGATGTCGAGCGCCACCGTCCCGTCGGGGAAGCCGCGGCCGTCGTCGATCTCGGTCTGCTCGGCGCGCGAGACCACGTCGCGCGAGGCCAGCTCCATCTTGTAGGGCGCGTACCGCTCCATGTAGCGCTCGCCCTCGGCGTTGTAGAGATGGGCCCCCTCTCCGCGCGCGCCCTCGGTGATCAGGAGTCCCAGCCCGGCCAGCGTGGTGGGGTGGTACTGGATCATCTCCATGTCCATCAGCGGGGCGCCGACGCGGTAGGCCATCGCGATGCCGTCCCCGGTGCAGATCAGGGCGTTCGTGGTGGGGTCGTAGATCTGGCCGTTGCCGCCGGTGGCGAGGATCACCGCCTTCGCCGAGAACAGCTCGATCGCCCCGTCGCGGATGTTGCGGATGATCGCCCCGGCGATGCGCCCGTCGTCGTCCTGCACAAGCCCGGTCGTGAACCACTCCTCGTAGCGGTACACGTCGTCGAACCTCATGAGCTGCTCGTAGAGCACGTGCAGGATGGCCTGGCCCGTGATGTCGGCCACGTAGTAGGTCCGCGCCGCGCTGGCGCCGCCGAAGGCGCGCTTGCCGAGGCGACCCTCCTCGTTGCGGTGGAAGGTCACCCCCCAGTGCTCGAGCTCGAGCAGCTCGTTCGGCGCCTCGCGGCACCTGATCTCGATGGCGTCCTGGTCGCCCAGGTAGTCCGAGCCCTTGACCGTGTCGAAGGCGTGCGACTCCCAGGAGTCCTGCGGGTCCAGCGCA
Source organism: Thermoleophilaceae bacterium (assembly GCA_050693815.1). Lineage (GTDB taxonomy): Bacteria > Actinomycetota > Thermoleophilia > Solirubrobacterales > Thermoleophilaceae > JACVRW01. The sequence goes on from JBOGXS010000123.1 coordinate 4,942, forward strand.
GCGTTGATGCCGCCCTGGGCGGCGGTCGAGTGGGAGCGGACGGGGTGGACCTTGGAGACGATGCCCACGGACGCCCCGGCCTCCGCGGCTGCGAGGGCGGCGCGCTGGCCGGCGAGGCCGGCCCCTATGACGAGGACGTCGTGCTGTGGCATGTTCCGATCCCTGCGCAGCCGGCCAGCCGGCTGCTTCGGGACGCGGGCTTTCGATTCTATGCAGCGACCGCGCCGCGCAACGCCCGGCGCACCCGCTCCACGGTCACCACGCCGCGCAGCACGCCCTCGGCGTCCACCGCCATCACGGCGCCCAGGCGGCCGAGGCTCTCCTGGCCGAGCAGCGACTCGAGCGGGTCCTCCACCAGCGCGCGCATGCCGCTGTCGCCGTCGTCGCGGGCCATCACCGCGGCGACGGACCGCCCGGCCCGGCCCGTCTCGGGGACGCTCGCCACGGCCTCGCGCGAGACCACGCCGACCAGCCTGCCGCTCTGGTCGACCACCGGGAACCAGGGCCAGCCATAGCGCAGGAAGAAGTCGCTCTCGGCCCGCTCGAGCTGGAGCTGCTCGGGGATCGCGACCGGCTCGGCGTCCATCACGTCGCCCACGCGCAGGTGCTCGATGCGGCCGGCGAAGTCGGCCTGCACCTGGGCCGAGCGAGCGGCCTGCGCGAGGAACAGGCCGATGAAGGCGAGCCAGACGCCGCCGAGCGCCCCGCCCGGAATCGTCCCGAGCAGGATCAGCCCGCCGACGGCCACCAGCGCCCATCCCACGCCGCGCCCGAGCACCGCGGCGAAGCGGGTGGCCCGGTTGCGGTCGCCCGTGACCTTCCAGGCGATGGCCCGCGCGATCCGCCCGCCGTCTAGCGGGAAGCCCGGGATCAGGTTGAACGCCAGGACGATCACGTTGATCGACATCAGGTAGCCCAGGACGGCCGTGGCCTGGCTGCCCACGTCGGTGTCGTAGGTGGCGCCCTCGATCACCCCGCCCGGGTCGGAGATCAGCGCGCCCAGCCCGAAGCAGAGTGCGGCGACGGCGACCGTGACGAGCGGCCCGGCGATCGCCACGCGGAACTCCACGCCCGGCGAGTCGGTGTCGCGCTCGAGCTTGGCCACGCCGCCGAACAGCCACAGGTCGATGCCCGAGATCGGGATCCCGTTGCGGATCGCCACGACGGCGTGGCCCAGCTCGTGCAGCAGGATCGACAGGAAGAACAGCAGCGCGCTGATGGTGGCGAGCACGAACGGGTTCGACCCCGCCGCGACGTCCTCGTAGTAGCCGCTCAGCGAGTAGATGATCAGGAAGAGGACGAAGAACCAGCTGACGTCCACCCCGATGCGGATGCCGAAGACGCGCGCGAGCTGGATGGAACCGCCGCCGAACATCACCCTGGATGGTGGCAGAGTGCAGGGTCCAGCAAACGAAAGGACCGTCTTGACACATCGCGTCACCTTCATCCCGGGCGACGGCACCGGGCCCGAGATCGCCGAGGCGACCCGGCGCGTGCTCGAGGCCACCGGGGTCGAGTTCGAATGGGACTTCCAGGACGCGGGCAGCGACGTCTACGAGCAGGAGGGCAACCCGCTCCCCGACCGCACGCTCGACTCCATCCGGGAGCGCGGGATCGCGATCAAGGGCCCCACGACCACGCCGGTGGGCTCCGGGCACCGATCGATCAACGTCGCGCTGCGCAAGGAGTTCGACCTCTACTCGTGCATCCGCCCCTGCAAGGCGTACGAGGGGGTGCGCACGCGCTTTCCGGAGACCGACGTGGTGGTCGTTCGCGAGAACACCGAGGACCTCTACGCGGGCATCGAGTTCGAGCAGGGCTCCGAGGAGGTCGAGCGGCTGCGCTCCTTCCTGGCCGACGAGCTCGGCTCGCCGACGCGCGAGGAGTCCGGGATCTCGATCAAGCCGATCTCGGCCTTCGGCTCGGAGCGGATCGTGGAGTCGGCCTTCGCCTATGCCGAGCAGTACGGGCGCCGGAAGGTCACCGCCGCCCACAAGGCCAACATCATGAAGTACTCCGACGGGCTGTTCCTGGAGGTCGCTCGCCGTGTGGCAGAGCGCCATCCGGACGTCGAGTTCGAGGACCGGATCATCGACAACCTCTGCAACCAGCTCGTCTCTCGGCCCGAGGAGTACGACGTGATCGTGCTGCCCAACCTGTACGGCGACATCGTGTCCGACCTGGGCGCCGGCATGATCGGCGGCCTCGGCCTGGCGCCGGGCGCGAACATCGGCACCGACGGGGCGATCTTCGAGGCCACGCACGGCTCGGCCCCCAAGTACAAGGGCCAGAACAAGGTGAACCCCACGGCGCTGCTGCTGTCCGGGGTGCTGATGCTGCGTCACCTGGACGAGACGGAGGCTGCGGACAGCATGGAGAACGGCATCGCGGAGGTGATCCGCAAGGGCGACAAGGTGACCTACGACCTGAAGCCCTCGCGTGACGATCCGTCGGCCGTGGGTACCTCTGAGTTTGCGGACGCTGTAATAGAGGAGATGTCATGAAAGTCACCGTCACCGGGGCGGCCGGGCAGATCGGTTACGCCCTCCTGTTCCGGGTCGCGAGCGGCCAGATGCTCGGCCCGGACGAGCGAATCGACCTGCGCCTGCTCGAGATTCCCGACGCCGTCAAGGCGGCCGAGGGCACCGCGCTCGAGCTGCAGGACTGCGCCTTCCCGCTGCTCGCCTCGACCGAGATCTACGACGACCCGAAGCGGGCCTTCGACGGGGTGAACGTGGCCCTGCTGGTGGGCGCGCGGCCGCGGTCCAAGGGCATGGAGCGCGCCGACCTGCTCGAGGCCAACGGGCAGATCTTCAAGCCCCAGGGGGAGGCGCTCAGCGCCGGCGCGGCCGACGACGTGAGGGTGCTGGTTGTGGGCAACCCCGCCAACACGAACTGCCTGATCGCCATGACCAACGCCTCCGATGTTCCGCGCGAGCGCTTCAGCGCGATGACCCGCCTCGACGAGAACCGCGCCGTGGCCCAGCTGGCGGAGAAGGTGGGCGCCGGGGTGGAGGACGTGCAGGACCTCGTGGTGTGGGGCAACCACTCGCCCACGATGTTCCCCGACCTGTTCAACGCGAAGGTGAACGGTGAGCGGGCCGTCGACAAGGTCGACATGGACTGGTACGAGAACGAGTACATCCCGCGGGTGGGGAAGCGCGGCGCGGAGATCATCGACGCGCGGGGGGCGTCGTCGGCCGCGAGCGCGGCCAATGCCGCCATCGACCACGTGCGCGACTGGGTGCTGGGCGCCGACGGCCTACGCTCGATGGCGGTGGCCTCGGACGGCTCGTACGGAGTGGAGGAGGGCCTGGTGTCGAGCTTCCCCGTGCGCCTTCGCGGGAGCGGCTACGAGATCGAGCAGGGGCTCGAGGTCGAGGAGCTCGCGCGCGGGAAGATCGACCGCTCGGTGGCCGAGCTGAAGGAGGAGCGCGACGCGGTCCGGACGCTGGGCTTGGTGTGAGTGGCCGCTACGCCGGGTGCCAGCCACGGTCGCGCTTCTTGACCTGACCCTCGGACTCGAGGGTGGGCATCACCCGATACAGGTAGTTGGGCTGGATCTTCATGGCCTCGGCCATCTCCGAGATGGTGATGCCGGGCCGTGCGCGCACCAGCTCGAGCGCCTGCCTGGCCCGGTTGCCGCTGCCGCGCGGGCGCCCGCGGCG
>JBOGXS010000124.1:0-3983 GCA_050693815.1 Thermoleophilaceae bacterium
CCGGCACCGCGCCCCGCGCATCGCCGGCCATCAGCCCTTCCGCGGTGTGGCCGTGGCCGAGCAGGTGGCCCCACTCGTGGGCGATCTCCACGCACCCCCGCACGCTCGGCGGCGCGGGCCAGAAGTCGCGGTCGAGCCAGAGCCGGCAGCCGGGCTGCTCGGCGCGCGCCGACACGCGCGGGTCGGGATCGTCGAAGAGCGTCGCGTGCAGCGCCACAGGCGCGCCGTCCGCACCCACGCAGGGGCCGGGCGCCGCGCCCCAGTGGGCCTCGGCGACGGTCAGGTAGGCGGCCAGCGTCTCGTCGAGGAGCGTGGGCCCGTGGTCCGCCCGCGCCGGGGCGGCGGGAAGAGCGAGCACGAGCGCGAGCGCCAGCGCTGCGCTGAAGCGGCGAGAGGAGGTCATCGCGTCCCGGGATCAGGTCGTCAACCCGTGCGCGCGCGATGACCGGGCGGCGGCGTTCTGGACGCCTTGCCGATGCTCCCCGGAAACGAGAAACCGACCAGTGGCTGGTCGGCTCTCGTGTTAGGCGTACCCCATTCCGCCCTGGGAAGTTCTTGTCTGAATGGTTCCCGCCGGCCCGCCGATCGTCGCCACCCCTGCGGTGTGATTTCGAGGGGAGGCGAGGTGTGATCTTCGGGGGAGCTTTCGGCGGAGCGGCCGGGTACTCCGCGGGGGGAGCCCGACCTCCCCCTTCTCCCCCCTACGGGCGTAGACTCTTCCCGATGCCCTCCGTCGTAGCGGCCAAGTTCGAGGATCTGGTCGCCGTCGGCCTCAGGGTGCTCATCTCCGAGGACCCCAACCTGGAGCTGGTGGCGACGGGGGTCCCCGTGGAGGATGTCGAGCGGGCGATCGAGGAGCACCAGCCGGCCGTGGTGCTGCTGAACTTCGGCACGCTGCGCACGCCCGCCGACGTGTTCCAGCTGCACCAGTCACACCCGGAGACGCGCATCGTGGTCCTCGCCAACCGTCCAACCTCGGCGGAGTGCAACCAGATGCTGTCCTTCGGGGCCACCGCCTGCCTGTCAAAGGAGACCGAGGCGCGCGACATCGTCAACGCCATCCATCTCGCCTCGCGCGGGATGCACGTGCTGCCCCGCTCGGCCGCCGCCGGCGGGGGCGGCCTGGAGGGGCTCAACATCCAGGGCTCGGACCAGCTCACCCCCCGCGAGGCCGAGGTGCTGGAGCTGCTGCAGGACGGCGCCACCAACGCCCAGATCGCGCACCGCCTCTCGATCGGCATCGAGACGGTGCGCACGCACGCACGCAACATCTACCGCAAGCTCGGCATCGCCTCACGCCGTGACCTGGCCCGCCTCGCCGACCCGCGAAGGTGGGGCGAGGAGCCGATCGTGGTGGACAACGCGCGGCGCCCGGTGAATTCCTGAGGGGGGTTCGGCACGAAGCGTCCCGTATGAGGACGGAACGTGACGGACCTCCTTGGTGCTTGCCGTTCGGCGGCGCGACCTAGACGCGAGCGGCGCGCAGCAGCCCGCGCACGTTCAGCAGCTCCGCCACCTGCACGGCGTTCGTGGCGGCGCCCTTGCGCAGGTTGTCCCCCACGATCCAGATGTTCAGGCAGCGGTCGTGCGACGGGTCGCGGCGGACGCGGCCCACGAGCACGTCGTCGCGTCCGGCGGCGTCGATGGCCGTGGGGTAGATGGCGTTGGCCGGGTCGTCGACCACCACGAGGCCGGGCGCGGCGGCGAGCAGGTCACGACAGTCCTCCGGCGAGACCGGCTCGCGCGTCTGGACGTTGGCCGACACCGAGTGGCCGGTGTAGACGGGCACGCGCACGCAGGTGGCCGACACGCCGATGTCGTCGCGGCCGAGGATCTTGCGCGTCTCGCGCATGCACTTGCGCTCCTCGGTCGTGTAGTCGTCCCCGTCCGTGAAGGTCTCGACCTGAGGCAGGACGTTGAAGGCGATCCGGTGTGGGTAGACCGCCGGCTCCGGCAGCTCCCTCGCCTCGATCACGGCCTCGGCCTGCCGGTGAAGCTCGTCCACGGCCCGCTGGCCCGTGCCCGACACCGCCTGGTAGGTCGACATCACGACCCGCTCGATCCCCGCTCCGTCCAGGATCGGCTTGAGCGCCATGACCGTCTGCATCGTGGTGCAGTTGGGATTGGCCACGATGCCGCGGTGCGAGTCGAGCGCCTCGGGGTTGACCTCGGACACGACCAGCGGCACGTCGTCGTGCATTCGCCACTGGGACGAGTTGTCCACCACCGTGGCGCCGGCGTCGGCGAAGCGCGGCGCCCATTCGGCGCTGGTCGCCGAGCCGGCCGAGAAGAGCGCGAGGTCGAAGCCCTGGATCGCCTCCTCGGAGAGCGCGACCACGGTCAGGTTCGTGTCGCCGGGAGATCGAACGCTCGCGCCCGCCGGTCGCTCGCTATACGCGATCGTCCGCCCCTCGGACCGCTCCGACGCGAATGGCACGACCTCGTCGGCCGCGAACGAGCGCTCGCGCATGACGCCGAGGATCGTGGAGCCAACGGCCCCGGTGGCTCCCACGACTGCGACCCTCACGGACTCACCTTGGGCCGGTGATCCCCGGCCACGTCCTCCGGCAGCACGGACTCGGCGCCGAGCTCGAAGGCCGTGTGCAGCTCGCGCACCGCGGTCGGCACGTGCTCCTCGCGCACGACGCAGGAGATCTTGATCGGCGAGGTGGAGATCATCTCGATGTTCACCCCGGCCCGGCCCAGCGCCTCGAAGGTCTTGTGGGCCACGCCCGGATGGCTCTTCATTCCCGCTCCGACCACGGATACCTTGCCCATCTGCTCGTCGGTCTGGATCGAGCCGAAGCCGAGCTCGTCGCGCAGCGGCTCGAGCGCCTCGCGCGCGCTCGGCAGGTCGTCGCGCGGGACGGTGAACGACATGTCGGCCAGGTGGCCGTCGCTCTGCGGCTCGTTCTGGATGATCATGTCCACGTTCACGTTCGCGCCCGCCAGCGCGCCCATCACGGCAGCCGCGATCCCGGGCCGGTCCGGCAGGCCGGTGAGGGTGATGCGCGCCTCCGCGGTGGAGTGCGTCACGGCGGTTACGAGCGCTCGCTCCATGGTCAGCTCCTCGTCCTGGACCACCGTACCGGGTCCCTCCGCGAAGCTCGACCGGCAGTGGATCGTGACGCCGTGGTTGCGGGCGTACTCGACCGAGCGCAGCTGGAGGACGCCGGCGCCGGAGGCCGACATCTCGAGCATCTCCTCGAAGGTCACCACGGGGAGCTTCTTGGCGTCCGGGACGATGCGCGGGTCGGCGCTGTAGACCCCCGCCACGTCGGTGAAGATCTCGCACACCTCGGCGCCCAGCGCCGCGGCCAGGGCGACCGCCGTGGTGTCGGACCCGCCGCGGCCCAGCGTGGTCACGTCGAGCGACTGCTGCGACACGCCCTGGAACCCGGCCACCAGGACGACCTTGCCGTCGCCGAGCGCCTCGCGGATGCGGTGCGCCTTGACCTCGAGGATGCGGGCCTTGGTGTGCCCGCTGTCGGTGACTATGCCGGCCTGCGACCCGGTCAGCGAGATCGCTTCGTGGCCGAGGTCGTTGATGACCATGGCGGCGAGGGCGCAGGTCACGCGCTCGCCGGTGGAGAGCAGCATGTCCATCTCGCGCGGGTGCGGCCGCGGCGACACCTCGTGGGCCATCCCCACCAGCTCGTCGGTGTGCTTGCCGCGCGCAGACAGCACGGCCACCACGTGGTAGCCGTCGTCCACCCGCTGGACGATGCGCCCGGCGGCGCGACGGATCCGCTCGGCATCGGCCACCGAGGTCCCGCCGAACTTCATGACGACGGTGTCGGCCATGGCGGCGAAAGATAGCTCCGGTCCGGCTAGTACACGCGTCCGTAAGTTCCGCCGGTTTCGGCGGCGTCTGGACGCGCCTGGCGGCGTCCGGCGAACTCGCCGATGCTCAAGCATCGACTCCGTCCACCCGGACTTGCCAGCCACGCCCAGTCGCTCGCCGATTCCCGACGGAACTTCCG
>JBOGXS010000125.1:0-6211 GCA_050693815.1 Thermoleophilaceae bacterium
ACCTGGTCGGTCTTGTAGAGCAGGATGTCGGCGGCCTGGAGCACCGGGTAGAGGAACAGGCTCGCGCGCACCAGCTCGCGCTCGCGCTCGGACTTGTCCTTGAACTGGTGCATGCGCTGGAGGTCGCCGTACGGGGTGACCGCGCAGAGCAGCCAGCACAGCTCCGAGTGCTCCTTGACGTCCGACTGGCGAAACAGGATGCAGCGCGCCGGGTCGAGCCCGGAGGCCATGAGCCGAGCGGTCGTGTCGAGCACGTAGCCGGGCAGGGCCTTCGGGTCGTAGGCGACGCTCGTGGCGTGCAGGTCGACCATGCAGTAGATCGCCGGGTCGCCGCGCTCCTGGCCGGCCAGGTAGCCCCGGATCGCCCCGCTGTAGTTGCCGACGTGCTTGCGGCCGGTCGGCTGGATGCCGCTGAAGATGCGCACGGGGCGCGAGAGTCTAGGCCCCGCGCCTCGACTAGGCGGGCGGCGTCCCGACCCTCACCAGGATCCGCTGCACCGCGTTGTTCGCGTAGCCCTTCAGGTTCCAGGGCGGATCGTGCGGCTGGCGGTTGCCGGCCGCGTCGGTGGCCCGTGAGCAGAGCAGGTGCTCGCCCTCGGGGGCGTCCCAGCGGAAGCGCCAGCCCGTCCAGGCCGCCTTGCCCGCCGGCTTGTCCAGCTCGGCCGGCGCGTAGCTGGCCCCGCCGTTGGTGGACACGCCCACGCGAACGATCGGGGCGTGGCCGGACCAAGCCCGGCCGGTAAGCGTGACCGGCCCCGGCTCGAGGTGGCGCTCGCGCGTCATGAAGTCCGGCACGCCGGGTGGCACCATCAGCGAGCGCGGCAGCATGCGGGTCACGGGCTCGCCGGGTGCGCCGTCGGCGTCGTAGAGCCGGTATCCGACCGCCTGCTGATACCCCTGGAAGGGCTCCTCGAGCAGCGTGATGCCGGCCAGCCACTTCACGTTTGTCATGCCGTACCAGCCGGGCACCACCAGCCGCAGCGGGAAGCCGTGCTGGGGCGGCAGCGGCGCGCCGTTCATCTCGTAGGCGAGCAGCGCGTCCGTGGCGTCGGCCAGCGCCAGCGAGCGCTCGTAGGCCTGGGCCTCGCCGCCCTCGACCCCGCGGTCGAGCCCGGTGAAGAGCGCCTCGACGGCCTCCGGCCGCACGCCTGCCTCGTCGAGCAGGGGCCGCAGCGGCGTGCCCGCCCACTCCGCCGTGCCGACCGCCTCCGTGAGCCAGGGCTGGCTCAGCGGGCGCGGGGCGAGCAGGGCGCGGCCGTTGCCGGCGCACTCGAAGGTCACCGGCAGCGCCACGCGCTCGCGGGCGCGCAGGTCGTCGAGCGAGAGGCTGAGTGGCCGCTCCACCGCCCCGCCCAGCTCGAGCCGGAACGCGTCCGGGTCAACGGCCGGGATGTCGTAGTGGATCAGCAGGTAGTGAAGGCCCGCCGGAGTGATCGGATGGCGAAGCGCCTCGAGCGGCAGACCGTGGTTGCGAGCCGCCAGCCGCAGCTCGGCCGGGGTGATGCCCTCCTCCGCGACCGTGCCCTCGGGGGCGGAGTCCATGTGGCGATGCTACATCGCGCCGGACCCGCTCGCCGGAGGACCCGGTCCGTGCGCACTCGGCCGAGCCGAGTGCTTCGGCCCGGCCAAGGCGCGCCGCGGGTCGCCCGGGTTCTCCTGGTCCGGGCGCCAGCGGACCACGGGGCGCTTCGCCGCGCCCGCCTCGTCGAGGCGACGCACCGGCGCGGTGTAGGGCGCGTTTCGGGCGACCTCCGGGTCCTCGGCCGCCTCCGCCAGGATCGCGCGCACCACTCCGGCGAAGTGGTCGAGCCGCTCCTTGGTCTCGGTCTCGGTCGGCTCGATCATGAGCGCCTCGTCCACGAGCAGCGGGAAGTAGACCGTCGGCGGGTGGACGCGGTGGTCGAGCATGCGCTTGGCGATGTCGAGCGTCCGCACGTCGAGCTTCTCCCGCGCGCCCCGACCGGAGAGCACGAACTCGTGCATGCAGGTGCGGTCGAAGGCGATCGGCAGGTACTCGGCGATTCCCTCCTCCGCCAGCCGCGCCTTCAGGTAGTTGGCGTTCAGCACGGCGACCCGGGAGGCCTCCTCGAGGCCGTCGGCGCCGAGCGAGCGGATGTACGCGTACGAGCGCACGAACACGCCGAAGTTGCCCTGGAAGCCGCGCAGCTTGCCGATCGACTGCGGCCGGTCGTGGTCGAGGTCGAACGAGCCGTCGTCGCCGCGCACCACCTGGGGCGCGGGCAGGAACGGCTCGATCCGGTTCGACACCGCGATCGGCCCGGCGCCGGGCCCGCCTCCCCCGTGCGGCTGCGTGAAGGTCTTGTGCAGGTTGAAGTGGACGATGTCGAAGCCCATGTCGCCGGGCCGCGCGACGCCCATCACGGCGTTCAGGTTGGCGCCGTCGTAGTAGAGCGTGGCGCCGACGTCGTGGACGATGCGCGCGATCTCCTCGATGTTGCGGTCGAAGAGCCCCAGGGTGTTGGGGTTCGTGAGCATCAGGCAGGCCACGTCCTCGTCGGCCCGGGCGCGCAGGTCGTTGAGGTCCACCCCGCCGTCCTCGGCCGTCCCCACCTTCACCACCTGGTAGCCGGCCATGGTGACCGTGGCCGGGTTGGTGCCGTGGGCCGTGTCGGGCGTCAGCACCGTCGTGCGGTGCTCGCCGCTCCCTTCATGGTAGGCGCGCGTGAGCAGCAGGCCGGCCAGCTCGCCGTGCGAGCCGGCACTCGGCTGGAGCGACACGTGCGGCAGCCCCGCGATCTCGCCCAGTGCGCCCTGGAGGCGCCACATCAGCTCGAGCGCTCCCTGGGCGTAGTCGGGATCCTGCAGGGGGTGGAGGCGGGCGTGGCCGGGCAGCGCCGCCACCCGCTCGTGCAGCTTCGGGTTGTGCTTCATCGTGCAGGAGCCGAGCGGGTAGAAGCCCTCGTCGAGGTGGAAGTTCTTCGCCGACAGCGTCACGTAGTGGCGCACCAGCTCGGGCTCGGACACCTCGGGCAGCTGGGCGGGGCGCTCGCGCCGCTGGGAGGCGGGGAGCAGCTCGTCGAGCCCGACCTCGGGCACGTCGGCGTCGGGCGCCACGAAGGCGCGGCGGCCCGGCCGCGAGCGCTCGAAGATCGTGACCGCCTCCAGCTCGGCGCGCGGGTCCAGGCCGGTCACGCCGCCACGCCTCCCCGCACCGACGCCACGAGCGCCGCCAGCCGGTCGATCTGCTCGCGCGTGCGCCGCTCGGTGATCGCCACCAGGAGCCCGTCTCCGTACTCGGGGTAGTCGGGGCCGAGCCGGTGGCCCGGGTTGATCCCCTCCGCCCGGGCGCGCTCGAACAGCTCGTCCAGCCGCGGGACCCGCACGGCGAACTCGCGCACCACCGGCCCGGGGTTGATCGCCTCGAGCCCGAGCGCCTCGCGCGCGTAGTGCGTGCGGCGCAGCATCAGCTCGGCGAGCTCCACCAGGCCGCGGCGGCCGAGCCACGACAGGTACACCACCCCGGCCAGGGCGTTCAGCGCCTGTGACGTGCAGATGTTGTGCGTGGCCCTCTCCCGCCGTATGTGCTGCTCGCGCGTCTGAAGGGTGAGCACGAAGCCGCGCCGGCCCTCCACGTCGCGCGTCTCGCCCGCGATCCGCCCCGGCATCCTGCGCAGGAAGCGCTCGCTCGCGGCAAAGAAGCCGAACGAGGGGCCGCCGAAGTCGAGTCTGTTGCCGAGCGTCTGGCCCTCGCCCACGCAGATGTCCACGCCCTGCTCCCCGGGCGGGCGCAGGATCCCGAGCGGCAACGGGTCGGCGGCGCAGACGACCACCGCGCCGCTCGCGCTGACCGCCTCGACCAGCTCGCCCAGCTCCTCGACGCTGCCGAGGAAGTTCGGCTGCTGGAGGAAGACGGCGGCGGTGTCCTCGCCCACGCCGGCCGCCAGGGCCTCGACGTCGGTGGTCCCCTTGCTCGTGAGCGGCACCTCCTCGACCTCCATCCCGTAGCCCGCGGCGTGCGTGCGCAGCGCGGCGCGCGAGTGCGGGTGCACGCCGCGGCTCGCCACGAGCCGGGTGCGGCGCGTCTCGAGCTTCGCCAGGTAGCCGGCGGCGGCCACGGCGCTGGGACCCTCGTAGACCGAGGCGTTCGACACCGGCAGGCCGGTCAGCTCCGAGATCGCGGTCTGGAACTCGAACATGACCTGCAGCCCGCCCTGCGAGATCTCGGGCTGGTAGGGGGTGTACGGGGTGAGGAACTCCGAGCGCGACAGCAGGTTGTCGATCACCGCCGGGACGTAGTGGTCGTACATGCCCGCCCCGAGGAAGCTGACCTCCTCGTCGCAGTGGCGGTTGCGGGCGGCGAGCGCCGCCAGGTGCTCGTACACCTCGTGCTCGGACATGCCCTCCGGCAGGTCGAGCCCGCGGTCGAGCCGGACCGCCTCCGGGATGTCCGCGAACAGGTCGTCCAGGGAGCCGGCGCCGATCGCGCCGAGCATCGCCTCCAGGTCCTGGTCGGTGACCGACGTGTAGCGGCTCACAGGAGGTCTCGGTACGCCCCCACGTCGAGCAGGGAGTCCACCTCGGACGGGTCGCTCAGCCTGACCCTGACCATCCAGCCGTCCCCGTAGGGGTCCTCGTTGATCTTCTCGGGCGTGTCGGCGAGCTCCTCGTTCACCGCGAGGATCTCGCCCGACAGCGGCGCGAACACGTCCGACACGGCCTTGACCGACTCCACCTCCGCGTAGGCCTGGTCCTTCGTCACGTGCGCGCCGGTCTCGGGCGGGTCGAAGAAGACCACCTCCCCGAGGGCGTCCTGCGCGTACCACGTGATGCCGAAGGTGGCCTCGTCGCCCTCCACGCGCGCCCAGTCGTGCTCGGCGTGGTACTTGAGGTCCTCCGGATAGCTGGCCTCAGCCACTGGTTGTCATCCCTCCTTGTCGGGGGTCAGGGGCGGAGCCCCTAAGTCTCCACCTTGAACAACGGCTTCTCCCTTGTCTCCGCCGCCCGTGCCTTGCCGCGCACGTCGACCTCGATCTCCGTTCCCGGCGTCGCGTCCTCCCGCGGCAGGTACGCCATGCCGACGCCGATGCCGAGGCAGGGCGACAGGCCGCCGCTGGTCACCACGCCCTCGCCGCTGGGAGCCCTCACCGGGTTGCCCTGGCGTGGGATGCCGGGGCCTGTGAAGGCGAACGGCGCGAGCGTCTCGCGGGGCTCGAGGTCGCGCAGCGCCTCCGAGCCGACGAAGCCGGTGTCGAGCTTGCAGGCCCAGCCGAGCCCGGCCTCGATCGGGTTGCGGTCCTCCGACAGGTCGTTTCCGTAGAGGTGGAAGCAGACCTCGAGCCGCAGCGTGTCCCTCGCCCCCAGGCCCGCGGGCTGCACGCCCTGCTCGAGCAGGGCATCCCAGACGGTCGCAGCGCCGCCGGGCGGGATCATCAGCTCGCAGCCGTCCTCGCCCGTGTAGCCCGTCCCGCAGACGAGCGCCTCGACGCCCGCGACCCTCACCTCCCCCACCCGCATGCGCGGCGGCAGATCCCCCGCGGCGATGCCCTCGAGTGCCGGGCGGGCGCCCGGGCCCTGCACCGCGAGCATGGCCCAGTCGGCGTGCGCGTCGCGTACCTCCACCTCGAAGCCGCCTGCCTGCCGGCGAAACCAGGAGAGGTCCTTCTCATGGTTGGCCGCGTTGGTGACAGTCAGAAAGCGGTCTCCGTCCAGGCGGTACGTGAACAGGTCGTCCAGCGCGCCCCCGTCCTCGCGGCACAGCACCGAATACTGGGCGCCGCGCTCGGCAATCTTGGACACGTCGTTGGAGAGGACGCGCTGGAGAAAAGCCTCCGCTTGGGGGCCGGAGGTCTCGATCTCGCCCATGTGGGAGACATCGAACATCCCGGCATGGGTGCGGACCGCCACGTGCTCCTGGCGGATGCCCTCGTACTGCACCGGCATCTCCCACCCCGCGAATGGAACGAGCTTCCCGCCAGCCTGCTCGTGGCGATCGAACAGGGGCGTGCGGCGAAGGGTGTCGGCGGCGAGCGACAAGCGCCCGAGAGGCTATCGCTCCTCCAGGAGCGCTCCCACCAGCGCCAGCGCCACCTCGGCCCGGATCCGCAGCGACTCGGCGCTGACCCACTCGTGGGGCGCGTGGGCGCCGCCGCCGCGGGGGCCCAGGCCGTCGATGGTGAGCGGGATCGCCGTGGCCACGTGGCTGGCGTCGCTGGCGCCGCCGCGCTCGCCGGCCACCAGCGGGCGGTCGAGG
>JBOGXS010000126.1:0-3345 GCA_050693815.1 Thermoleophilaceae bacterium
GGCAGCACCTGTTCTGGTTCTTCGGCCACCCCGAGGTCTACATCATGGTGCTGCCCGCCTTCGGGATCATCTCCGAAGTGCTGCCGGTGTTCGCCCGCAAGCCGATCTTCGGCTACAAGGCGATCGCGGTCTCTACGGTGGCGATCGCCTTCCTCAGCGCGCTGGTCTGGGCGCACCACATGTTCACCACCCCGACGGCGACGGTGGTGCTCGCCTTCTTCATGCTGTCCTCGTTCACGATCGCTGTGCCCACCGGGATCAAGATCTTCAACTGGATCGCCACCCTCTGGCGCGGCCAGATCGTCTTGAAGACGCCGCTGCTGTTCGCCGCCGCCTTTCTGGCCCTGTTTCCGATCGGCGGGATCACCGGCGTGATGATGGCCATGTTCCCGGTCGACTGGCAGCTGCACGACACGTACTTCATCGTCGCCCACTTCCACTACGTGCTCTTCGGCGGCTCGGCGTTCGCGCTCATGGCGGGGCTCTACTACTGGTTCCCGAAGCTCACCGGGCGCATGTTCTCCGAGGCGCTCGGCAAGCTGTCGTTCTGGACCATGTTCGTCGGCTTCAACGTCACCTTCCTGATCCAGCACTCGGCCGGCCTGTCGGGTATGCCGCGGCGCGTCTACGACTACCCGGAAGGAGCCGGTCTCGGGGGCTACAACCTGGTGTCCACGATCGGCTCGTTCATCCTGGGCATCGGCGTGGTCCTTGTCGTCGCAAACCTGCTCTGGAGCGCTCGACACGGACGCAGGGCCGGCAATGACCCGTGGCAGGGAAACACGCTCGAGTGGTTCACGCCGTCGCCACCGCCGCCGAACAACTTCGACGTCGTCCCGCGCGTGCGCAGCGTCGAGCCGATGAAGGACATCCGCCGCGAGGTGGCGGCCGCCAGCTCGCCAGCCGGGACGGTCGCGCAGCCGGTCGCGCGTCGGAACCTCTGAGCGCCGCAGCGGAAATGCGCCTGCCGCCGCCCGTTCGGGCGCCCCAGTCAATCCGTCAGTAGGCGTCAGCCCGCGAGCTGGCGCAGGACGAAGTGGAGGATGCCGTCGCCGCGGTAGTAGTGCCACTCCTTCGGCGTGTCGATCCGCACCCGGGCATCGAACTCCACGCCGTTCGAGGCGGTCACCTCGAGGGTCCGGGCGCCGTCCTCGAGCGGAGCCAGGTCGAAGCTCTCCTCGCCGGTCAGGCCGAGCGACTCGGCCGTCTCGCCGTCGGGGAACTGCAGCGGCAGTACGCCCATGCCGACGAGGTTGGAGCGGTGGATGCGCTCGTAGGACTCGGCGATCACGAAGCGCACACCCAGGAGGCGCGGGCCCTTGGCGGCCCAGTCGCGCGACGACCCCGAGCCGTACTCCTTGCCGGCCAGCACGCACGTCGGCACGCCGGCCTCGGCGAACTCGACGATGCGCCCTTCGAAGTTGCGGTTGCCCGACAGCACGGAGGCGACCACCAGGTCGCGCTCCTGAACCTCGCGCGAGATCTCCTCCGGCAGCGGCCCGGAGTTCCCGATGCAGGTGGTGCAGCCGTAGCCGACGAGGTCGAAGCCGAGCCGCGACAGCGGCTCGATCAGGCCGGCGCGCTCGAGGTACTCGGTCACGACCTTCGAGCCCGGCGCCAGCGAGGTCTTCACCCAGGGCTTGCGCTCGAGGCCGGCCTCCACCGCCTTCTTCGCCAGCAGCCCGGCGCCGATCATCACCGACGGGTTCGAGGTGTTCGTGCAGCTCGTGATCGCGGCGATCACGACGGCGCCGTGGTCGAGCCCCTCGCGCCGCTCCGCCACCGCGGTTGCGCCGTGCTCGTGGCCCGGGCGCGGCTCGGCGCCGCCGCCGTTGGCGGTAGGCGGATCGCTCGCGGGGAAGCTGAGGGCGGACGACTTGTCCCAGCCCTGATAAAGCTCGTACGTCTCGCGATTCAGGAATGTCGCGAGCTCGGCCCTGAAGTCGACGGCCGCGTCCGACAGCGCGACCCGGTCCTGGGGCCGCTTCGGGCCGGCCAGCGACGGCACCACGTCGCCCAGGTCGAGCTCGAGCGTGTCGGAGTAGACGGCGTCCTCGGAGTCCTCGTCGTGGAAGAGGCCCTGCTCGCGGCAGTAGGCCTCGACCAGCTCGACCCGCTCGGGCGGGCGTCCCGAGAACTCCAGGTAGCGGAGCGTCTCGGCGTCGACCGGGAAGATGCCGCAGGTGGCGCCGTACTCGGGCGCCATGTTGCCGATAGTCGCGCGGTCGGCCAGCGGCAGCCTCGCGAGGCCCTCGCCGAAGAACTCGACGAACTTGCCGACCACCCCGCGCTCGCGCAGCATCTGCGTGACGGTCAGGACGAGGTCCGTGGCGGTCGAGCCCTCGGGCAGCTCGCCGGTCAGCCGGAAGCCGACCACCTGCGGGATCAGCATCGAGACCGGCTGGCCCAGCATCGCGGCCTCGGCCTCGATCCCGCCCACGCCCCAGCCGAGCACGCCGAGCCCGTTGATCATCGTGGTGTGCGAGTCGGTCCCGACCAGCGTGTCGGGGAAGGCCTGCCCGTCGCGCGACTCCACCACGCGGCCGAGGTACTCGAGGTTCACCTGATGGCAGATGCCGGTGTTGGGCGGCACCACGGCGAAGTTGTCGAACGCCTCCTGGCCCCAGCGCAGGAAGGCGTAGCGCTCGCGGTTGCGCTCGAACTCCAGCTCCGCGTTGCGCTGGAAAGCGAGCCGCTCGGCGAACACGTCGACCTGGATCGAGTGGTCGATCACCAGCTCCACCGGCACCAGCGGGTTGATGCGAGCGGGATCGCCGCCGAGCTCCTCCATGGCGTCCCGCATGGCGGCCAGGTCGACGATCGCGGGCACGCCCGTGAAGTCCTGCATCAGCACCCGCGCGGGCGTGTAGGCGATCTCCGTGGAGGGCTCGTCCTTCGCCACCCAGCGCGCCACGGCCTCGGCGCCCTCGTCCTCGCCGTGCCGCAGCAGGTTCTCCAGCAGGATCTTCAGCGAGTAGGGCAGGCGGGTCACGTCGTACTTCGACTGGAGCGCGTCGAGCCGGAAGATCTCGTAGCCCTCGCCACCCACCTCGAGCGTCGAACGGGCGCCAAAACGGTCTACACAGCTCACGCGGTGACCTCCCGTGTCGATCGCGGGGACCTGCCGCCAAGCACCTCGAGCGCTGCGGCGTGGACCTTGTCATGGTGCGGCAGCGCGGCCTGCTCGAGGTTTCTGGCGTAGGGAAGCGGCACCTCCGCCATCCCGACGCGCCCGACGGGGGCGTCGAGGTCGTCGAAGCAGGCGCTCTGGATCCGGGCGGCCAGCTCGGCGGTGACGCCATAGCTCGGCCAGCCCTCCTCGACGCAGAGCGCGCGGTTCGTCTT
>JBOGXS010000127.1:0-8871 GCA_050693815.1 Thermoleophilaceae bacterium
CCAGCGCCCGGCCCGCGCCGCCTGCGAGCGCCCGCCCCAGGCCGAGCGCCCGCCCCAGGCCAGCTAGCAGCCCGCGGGGTCCAACACGTTTGGCGACCATGGGTCGCCTAATGTGCCGGACCCCAGAATCCGAGAGGAGACAATGGATCGGACCCTGATCCTGGTGAAGCCCGACGCCTTCGAGCGCCGCCTGACCGGCGAGATCGTCGCCCGCCTCGAGCGCAAGGGCCTCGCGATCGTCGCGATGCGGCACATGACCGTCGACCGCGAGCTCGCCGAGCGCCACTACGCCGAGCACGCCGAGAAGCCCTTCTTCGGCGAGCTGGTCGAGTTCATCACCGGCGGTCCGCTGGTCGCCTTCGTGCTCGAGGGCCACGAGGCGGTCACGGCCGCGCGGCAGGTGATCGGCGCGACCAACCCGCTCGAGGCGTCGCCCGGCTCGATCCGCGGCGACCTCGGCCTCGAGGTCCAGACCAACCTCGTGCACGGCTCGGACTCCGCCGAGTCGGCGGGGCGCGAGGTCGGCCTGTTCTTCCCTGAGCTTAGATCCGCCGTGCACGAGGGCGCGGGCCGGCCCGCGCCGGAGTGATCCTTTCCTCCCGCTCCCCGCAGCGGAGGGCGATCCTGGAGCAGCTGGGCGTCGACTTCCGGGTCGAGGCGCCCGACGTGGAGGAGCTCACACGCGGAGAGCCGCGCCGGGTGGTGCGCGAGAACGCCCTTCGCAAGGCGCGCGCCGCCGCCAAGCCCGGCGAGCGGGTGCTCGGCGCCGACACCGCCGTGGTGCTCGACGGGCGCATCTTCGGCAAGCCCGCCGACGCCGGCGAGGCGGAGACCTTCCTGCGCCGGCTCTCGGGGCGGGCCCACGAGGTGATGGGCGGGATCGCGGTGCGCGAGCCGGACGGGCAGGAGCGCAGCGACGTGGCGGTCACCCGAGTGCGATTCCGCAGGCTCGAGCGGCGCGAGCTCGACTGGTACCTGGCCACCGGCGAGTGGCGCGAGCGGGCGGGGGCCTACGCGATCCAGGGCCGCGGCGCGGCGCTGGTGGAGGAGATCGAGGGCGACTACTGGAACGTGGTCGGCCTGCCCGTGGCGGCGCTGTTGCGGCTGGTGCCAGACCTGCTGGTGGCTCGCTAGACTCGGGGCGCTCCCGGGGCGCATTCGTGCTGCCGCTCCGGCTCCTATCCTCATCTCAGATGACCGCTTCCAGACCCGCGCACCCACGGATGGCCCGCCACACCGGCGCTGGCCGCCCGCTGGATACGGCTTCGCCGTCGCCAGCGGGCAGCGGACCCGCGTCCTCGCCGATAGTGCTTCGACTATCTGCTTCGGCCGCGTGCGGCCCCCAGCTTGGTCTGGCGGACCCCCGCGGGCACGCGGATCCGGAACCGATCATCTGACAACCGAATGGGCTTCTTCTCCTACCTCACCGGCATGGGCGGCCGCGACATGGCCGTCGACCTGGGGACCGCCAACACGCTCGTGTACGTGCGCGGCCGCGGCATCGTGCTCTCCGAGCCGTCCGTGGTGGCAATCGACTCGCGCACGGCCGAGGTCCACGCGGTGGGCATCGAGGCCAAGCGCATGCTGGGCCGCACGCCCGGCACGATCCAGGCGATCCGCCCGCTCAAGGACGGCGTGATCGCGGACTTCGACGTGACGGAGCAGATGCTCCGCCACTTCATCCAGAAGGTGCACCAGAACCGCTGGGCGCACCCGCGCGTGGTGGTGTGCGTGCCCAGTGGGGTGACGGGGGTCGAGAAGCGCGCGGTCGAGGAGGCGTGCCTGAGCGCCGGCGCGCGCCAGGCCTACCTGATCGAGGAGCCGATGGCGGCGGCCATCGGGGCCGGCCTGCCGGTCGGCGAGCCCACCGGCAACATGGTGGTCGACATCGGCGGAGGGACGAGCGAGGTGGCGGTGATCTCGCTCGGAGGGATCGTGGTCTCCCAGTCGATCCGCATCGGCGGCGACGAGCTCGACGAGGCGATCATCAACTACACGAAGCGCGAGTACAAGCTGATGATCGGGCAGCAGACGGCGGAGGAGGTCAAGCTCGAGATCGGCTCCGCCTTCCCGCTCGACGAGGAGGTCCAAGCGGAGATCAGCGGGCGCGACCTCGTCTCCGGGCTCCCCAAGACGATCGTGCTCACGAGCGAAGAGGTCCGCATGGCCCTCGAGGAGCCGCTCCAGGCGATCATCGACGCGGTCAAGGAGACGCTCGACCGCACCCCGCCGGAGCTGGCCTCGGACATCATGGACCGCGGCATCATGCTCGCCGGCGGCGGAGCCCTGCTCCAGGGGCTCGACGAGCGCCTGCGCGACGAGACCCAGATGCCCGCCCACCTGGCCGAGTCGCCGCTCACCTGCGTGGCGGTGGGCTCGGGCCGCAGCCTCGAGGAGTTCGAGGCCATCCACCGCGCCAACAAGAATTCCCGAACGGCCCGGCGGCGCTGATCCCGCGGGGCCACGGTCGAGGGCCTAGCGAATGTACGACAGGAAGGCGATCCGCAGGCGGCGGGCCGCGCTCGCCGTCTTCGTGGCCCTGTCGATCGCCATCCTGACCGCCTACTTCGGCGAGTCGGGCGGCGGCGTCTTCCACACCCTGCAGCGCGGCGCCCAGGAGGCGTTCGCGCCGATCGAGACCGGCGCCAGCCGCGCGCTCAAGCCGGTGCGCGACTTCTTCGGCTGGGTCGGCGACACGATCGACGCCAAGGACCAGAACGAGGCGCTGAAGGAGGAGGTCGAGCGCCTGCGCGCCGACCTGGCTGAGGCCCAGACCGCGGTGCGCGACTCGGGCCAGCTCGAGGCGATGGCCCAGCTGCGCCGGGAGGCCTACTTCCCGCAGGCCACCGATCCCGTCACCGCGCGCGTGATCGCCAAGTCGCCCACCGTGTGGCACTCGAGCGTGAAGATCGACAAGGGCTCGCGCGACGGCGTCCGCACAAACCAGCCGGTGATCGCCGCCGGCGGCCTGGTGGGGAAGGTCACCACCGTCACCGGCGGCACCGCCGAGGTGCGCCTGATCACGGACGGTCAGAGCGGCGTGTCGGCCCAGGTCTTCCCGCTCGGCGTGAGCGGGGTCGTGAGGCCCGAGCTCGGCAACCCGGAGGACCTGCTGCTGGAGAACGTCGAGGTGGGCCGCCGCGTGACCGAGAACACGCTGGTGATCACCTCGGGCTTCAGCGCGGGCAGGCTGGAGTCGCTCTTCCCGCGCGGCATCCCGATCGGACGGGTGAGCAGGGTCGACCTCGACGAGCTCGAGACCTACCAGACCGTCCACGTCGAGCCGTTCGCCGACCTGCGCCAGCTCGACATCGTCCAGGTGCTCACCAGCCGCGGCGTGGAGTCGGAGGCCGCCTCGCTGCCGGGGGTGGGCGGGTGATCCCGGGGGTGGGCGGGTGATCCTCTCTCCCGGCGCGCTCGCCCGCGTGGGCATCATGCTGCTGGTCGCAGTCGTCCTCCAGCTCTCGGCGTTCAGCCAGATCGGGATCCTGGGCGGCCACCTCGACCTGGTCGTGCTGGCGGTGGCCGCCGTGGCGTACTACGGGGGCAGCGTGTCCGGCTCCGCCACGGGCTTCGCGGCGGGCTTCCTGCTCGACCTGCTCACCGGGGCCACGATGGGCGCGGCCTCGCTCGTCCTCACAGCCACGGGCTACGCGGTCGGGCGCTTTCGCGAGGTGCGCGACCCGAGCCACGGGCTGCTGCCGATCCCGGTCGGCGCCGCCGCCACCGCGGGCTGGCTGACCGCGTTCGCGGCCGTGTCGCTCATGCTCGACATCGGCGCCAGCGTGAGCCCGCTCGTGCTGCGCGAGATGGTCGTGACCGTGCTGCTGAACGCGCTGCTGGCGGCGCCGTTGTTCGCGGGGGCGCGGCGGCTGCTGCGCCCGGTGCTCGCCGTCGATCCGTTCGAGGTGCGCCGCCGCCGCCGCGCGC
The DNA here is from genome assembly GCA_050693815.1 of Thermoleophilaceae bacterium. Classification (GTDB taxonomy): domain Bacteria; phylum Actinomycetota; class Thermoleophilia; order Solirubrobacterales; family Thermoleophilaceae; genus JACVRW01. The sequence goes on from JBOGXS010000127.1 coordinate 3,931, forward strand.
CGCGCGAGGCCGGCCCGCTCGGGCTGCGGGGGCTCGAGGTCTGATGTACCTCGACGACGACCGCCGCCCCACGCTCACCCCGCAGCTCGCGGTCCGCGTGGCGATCATCGGCGGGGTGGCGCTGGTCGCCTTCGCCGTCGTCTTCTTCCGGCTCTGGTACCTCCAGGTGCTCTCGGGCGACAAGTACGTGGCCGAGGCCCAGAACAACCAGCTGCGCGAGATCAAGGTGCAGGCCCCGCGCGGCGAGATCGTCGACCGCCACGGGCGCGTGCTCGTGCGCAACCGCGTCGGGCTCGCCGTGAGGGTCACCCCCGACCGGCTGTCCGAGGACGCGGGCGAGCGCCGCGACCTGTACCGGCGCCTCGCCCGGCTGCTGCGCATGAAGCCGGCGGTCGTGGAGCGGCGGGTCGAGGAGCAGCTCGAGGAGCTGCCGTTCTCCGCGGCCACGGTCAAGCAGGACGTCCCGCGCGCGGTCACGATGTACATCGCCGAGCGCCGGGAGGAGTTCCAGGGCGTCACGGTCGAGCCCGTCTTCCTGCGCGAGTATCCCCACGGGGAGCTCGCGGCGCAGGTGCTCGGCTACGTCGGCGAGGTGAGCGCCGAGGAGCTCGAGACCCCCGGCTACTCGGACGTGGAGATGGGCGACCGGGTCGGCAAAGCCGGGCTCGAGCTCGAGTACGACGAGTTCCTGCGCGGCCGCAACGGCGCCACGCGGGTGCGCGTGGACGCGTTCGGCAACCTGCGCGGCTACCTGGACGACGAGAAGCCCAGGCAGGGCAAGCAGCTGCGCCTGGCGCTCGACCTCGACGTCCAGCGTGCCGGCCAGGCCGCGCTGGCCGGCGGCACGGGCGAGGGCGCGTTCGCGGTCATGGACGTGCGAAGCGGCGAGGTGCTTGCGCTCGGCTCGCAGCCCTCGTACGACCCCAACCTCTTCGCCCGGGTGGTGCGCGAGTCGGACTACAAGCGGCTCACCGCGGACGAGACGGGGGCGCCCCTCACCAACCGCGCCGTAGCCGGCGGCTACCCGACCGGCTCGACCTTCAAGCTGGTCACCGCCGTGGCCGCCCTGGAGTCGGGCACGATCACGCCCGAGACGCCGCTCAACGACCCGGGCTCGCTCACCGTCGGCGGCGTGACCTTCAAGAACGCCGGCGACGCGGCCTACGGCGTGCTGGCGCTGCGCGAGGCCCTGACGGTGTCGAGCGACGTGTTCTTCTACCAGCTCGGCCGCGACATGAACCGCGGGGGGATGCCGCTCCAGAAGTGGGCGAGGAAACTTGGGATCGGGCGCCTGACCGGCATCGACCTGCCCGAGGAGCTCCCGGGCACCGTGCCGGGGCCGGGCTGGCGCAACCGCCGGTACCGGCAGTTCGAGCGCTGCAAGGCGCGCGAGAAGCCGACCGATCTCGAGATCTACGAGGGCACCTGCGGGTTCGTCCAGCGACCCTGGTCGGTGGGCGACAACATCAACTTCTCGATCGGCCAGGGGGACATCGCGGCCACCCCGCTTCAGATGGCGGTGGCCTACGCCACCGTGGCCAACGGCGGGAAGGTGCTGCGCCCGCGCCTCGGCCAGCGGATCGAGAACTCGGCCGGGCAGGCCGAGCAGCAGCTCGAGGCGCCGACCGCGCGCAAGCTCGGCATCTCCGACGGGCACCGGCAGGCCATCATGGACGGGCTCCGCGGCGCCGCGAGCGCTCCGGGCGGAACCTCGACGGCGGTCTTTGCGAGCTTCCCCGTCCCCATCGCGGGCAAGACGGGCACGGCGGAGAAGGGCGCCGGCCGCGCCGATCAATCGTGGTACGTCGCGCTGGCGCCCATCCCCGATCCCCAGTACGTGGTGGCGGTCACCGACGAGGCGGGCGGCTTCGGCGCCGACACCGCGGCCCCGATGGCCCGCCTGATCCTGTCCGAGCTCTTCAACGTCAGCGAGGACCAGCTCGTGGCGGGGGGAGGGGCGTCCGACTGATGGCGCAGCGCTGATGCACGCCACCCCCGTCCAGGACTTCCGCGAGAGCGGGCCGCGCCTGCTGCGGCTCGACCCGCTCCTGCTGGTCGCCACGGTGGCCCTCGTGGCCGCGAGCGTCTACGTGGTGCGCACGGCGACCGGCACCGACGTCCCGGGCGAGCCGAACCACTACCTCTACCGGCAGCTGGCCTACGCGGGCGTCGGCCTCGCGCTGATGCTGCTGCTGTCGCGCTTCGACTACTCGCGCCTGCGCGACTGGAAGTTCGGCGTCTACGGCGTCCTGATCGTCTCGATCCTGCTGGTCTACGCGTTCGGCTTCTCGGCTCGCGGCTCCCAGCGGGCGATCGAGCTCGGCGCGGTCAACTTCCAGGCCTCGGAGCTCGGCAAGCTGCTGCTGGTGGTGGCCCTGTCGGCCTTCGTGGTCGACCGGATGCGCCGCCTGGACGATCGCGAGACCACCAGCCGCGTCGTGCTCCTGGCGCTGATCCCGGCGATGCTCGTGATCGCCCAGCCCGACCTGGGCTCGGGTCTCGTCTACCTGGCAATCGTGCTGGCCGTGCTGTTCGTGGCCGGCACCAAGTGGACGCACTTCGCCGCTCTGGCCGGGCTCGGCGTCGCCGCGGTCGCGATCGTGGTGGTCGCCGCCCCAGCCGTCGGCGTGGAGGTGCTCAAGCCGTACCAGATGGACCGGCTCACGGCCTTCCTCAACCCGTCGACGGACCCCGAGCAGGAAAAGGAGGGCTACCAGATCAACCAGTCGCTCACGGCGATAGGCTCCGGGGGGAAGACGGGGCGTGGCGACGAATCCACACAGACAAAGCTCGACTTCCTGCCCGAGCACCACACGGACTTCATCTTCTCCGTGGTCGGGGAGGAGTTCGGGTTCGTCGGGGCGGCCCTCGTGCTGTCCCTGTTCGCGCTCCTGATCTGGCGGGCGCTGAAGATCCTGACGATGTCCAAGAACCTCTACGGCGCGCTTGTCGCCGGCGGCATCACCGCGATGCTGATGTTCCAGGTCTTCGTCAACGTGGGCATGACCATCGGGATCATGCCCATCACCGGCATCCCCCTCCCACTAATGTCGTATGGAGGGTCGTCGGTGCTCACGACATTGATGGCCATCGGCCTGTTGCAGTCGATCCACGCGCAGGCGCGCGAGACGGCTGCGAGAAAACCATCCGATCACAGCCGGCCGAGCCGGCTGTTCCCGGCTGGGGGCCTCTAAGAACCATGGAAAGGCTTCCTCTTGAGAAAGCAGTTGCTCGTCACGGTCGATCGTGGCGAAACCAGAGTCGCGATCCTGGAATCGGAGGGGTCCCCCTCCGGGAATAGCCGGGGCCGCGGCAAGAAAACAGCATCGCTCCGGTCCGGGCAGAGCCCGGCCCCTCGTGCACGGCAGAGCGACGACTGGCGCGTCGCGGAGCTCTACATCGAGCGCCGCGGATCGCGGTCCATCGTCGGAAACGTCTACAAGGGCAAGGTCGACAACGTCCTGCCCGGGCTCGAGGCGGCGTTCGTCGACATCGGGCTGGACAAGAACGGCTTCCTGCACGCCGACGACGTGGTGTTCCCGGGCGTCGAGGTGGCCCGCCGCGGCCGAGGCGGGCGGTCGAAGGGCAAGCGCATCACGGAGCTGCTCCGGCCGGGCCAGGAGATCCTGGTGCAGGCGGTCAAGGACCCGCTGAAGACCAAGGGTCCGCGCCTGTCCATGCAGCTCTCGATCGCCGGGCGCTACCTCGTGTACGCGCCGCAGGGAGACGGCGTGGGGGTCTCGCGCCGGCTCGAGGACAAGGAGCGCGACCGCCTGCGCCGCGCCGCCGGCAAGGCGGAGCTGGGCGGAGGCGGCGTGATCGTCCGCACCGCGGCCCAGGGGGCCAAGCGCGAGGACTTCGAGCGCGAGATCAAGTACCTGCACAAGCTCCACGACGTGCTTCAGCAGCGCGGCGCCGAGACCGCGGCGCCGGCGATGGCCTTCCAGGAGGGCGACCTGTCGGTGCGCGTGGCGCGCGACATCTTCTCCGGCGAGTTCGAGAAGGCGATCGTCGACGACCGCAAGCAGCACCACCGGCTGGAGTCGTTCTTCAACCGAACCGCGCCGGAGCTGCTCGAGCGGCTCGAGTTCTACGAGGACGAGGAGCCGCTCTTCGAGCGCTACGGCGTGGAGGAGGCGATCCAGTCGGTGCTGAAGCGCCGCGTGGACCTCCCGAGCGGTGGGTACCTGATGATCGACTACGCCGAGGCGATGACCGTGATCGACATCAACTCGGGGTCCTTCACCGGGCGCGGCAAGGGCGCCAAGCTCGAGGACACGATCACCAAGACCAACCTCGAGGCGGCCGAGGAGGTCGTGCGCCAGCTGCGACTGCGCGACATCGGCGGGATCATCGTCATCGACTTCATCGACATGGCCCGTGCGCGCAACCGCGACGCCGTGCTGAAGGTGCTGCGCAGGGCGCTCGACGAGGACCGCACGAAGACCTACGTGGTCGAGATCTCGCCGCTGGGCCTGGTCGAGATGACGCGCCAGAACGTGACCGACGGGGTGCGCGAGATCCTCACCAAGGCCTGCCCTACCTGCGAGGGCGAGGGCGTGGTGCTGTCCGAGGAGACCGTCGCGATCGAGGTGGACCGCTGGCTTCGCGACGTGGCTGCCGAGCGGCCCTCGCCGGCGTTCCTGATCCGGGTGAACCCGAAGGTGGCGGCGATCCTGGTCGGCGGGCACGGCGTGCCCGGGCCGATCGTCGAGATCGAGGAGGAGACCGGCCGCCACTTCCACTTCGAGGGCACGGAGGCACTTCCGATCGACCACTTCGAGGTGGTCCTGGAGGGCAGCCGCGACGAGATCGAGGAGCGAGCGCTGCCCTTCCGCGAGGGCGAGGAGGTGCTGGTCCAGATCGAGGAGCCGCACATGTACAACGAGGACGACGCGGTGGCGAAGCTGGACGGCTACGTGGTGTCGATCTCGGGGGGCG
>JBOGXS010000128.1:0-4678 GCA_050693815.1 Thermoleophilaceae bacterium
CTCAGCCGGCGGCCGGCTGGCGGCGCTTGCCCTCGCGCTTGCGCGCGAGCAGGCGCTCGTCGGCCCGGCTGACCAGGCCGTCGGGGTCGCCGCCCGGGCCCGACAGCGCCCACGCGAAGGTCACGTCCACCGAGTCGAGGCCGGCGGGGAGCGGGGCCGCCTCGATGGCCTCGCCCAGATCGGCGATCAGGCGGTTCACGCCGCTGATCCCGGCGCCCGGTGCGACCAGGGCGAACTCGTCGCCGCCGATGCGGGCCAGGCAGTCGCCCTGGCGCACCACGCCCCGTGCGGCGTCGGCGACGGCGCGGAGGACGGCGTCGCCGGCCGGGTGCCCGTGGGTGTCGTTGATCGCCTTGAACTCGTCCAGGTCGAAGAGGACGAGCGCGTACCGCTCGCCGAGCTCGTCGGCGCGGGCGAGCGCGACGTCGAAGCCGCGGCGGTTGCTGACCGCGGTCAGCGGGTCGAGCTCGGCGAAGAGCCGCTGGCGCACCTCGGCCCGCACCAGGCGGTGCTTGAGGAAGTGGATGGCGATCGCCAGCCCGCTCACCGCCACGGCGAAGGCGAGCGTGCGCGCCGGGTACCCGTCCGAGACGGCGCGCGGGTCGTAGGCGAGCGGCCCTGCGTAGGCGGCCACGAACAGGGCCGTCAGGACCCAGGCGAGCCTGGGCGGAAAGAACCAGGCCACGAAGAGCGCCGTGAAGAAGAGGACGGGCTGGAGGTAGCTGGTCGCGCCGCCCGTGGCCCAGAGGGCTAGCGCGACGATCGGCATCATGGCCGCGGTCACGAGCGCGCGCCAGCCGATCGACATGACGTGGCCGCGCATCGCCAGCCAGACCGAGAACCCGCCCCAGGCGAGGGCAAAGGCGGCCAGCGCGATCACCCAGCCCAGGTGCGCCCGGTCGGTGCCGGGCAGCAGCAGGGCGAACAGGCCCATCGCGGCAGTGGCGATCCACATGAACCCCGACGTGAGATCGGGCAACGCGCCGTCGTCGTAGGTGTTGCCGGCGTCCGCGTGGAGCGGGCGCTCGAGGCTCGGTCCGAGGAGGCGCATGTCCGGTCTCCCCTCGACATCGGCGGGCGGCGGGCAAGCTTGAGCCGCGTAGACTCGAGCGCATGGCCGGTCACTCCAAGTGGGCCTCGATCAAGCACAGGAAGAAGGCCGTGGATGCCAAGCGCGGAGCGCTGTTCACCAAGCTCACGCGGGCGATCACGGTCGCGGCGCGCGACGGCGGCGGCGGCGACCCTGACGGCAACCCCGCCCTCGCGCTCGCCGTCCAGAAGGCGCGCGACGCCTCGATGCCCAAGGACAACATCGAGCGCGCGATCGCCAAGGGCACCGGCGCGGACGCGGACGCCGACGCGTTCGAGTCGGTCGTCTACGAGGGCTACGGCCCGGGCGGCGTGGCGATCCTGGTCGAGGCCCTGACCGACAACCGCAACCGAACCGGCTCCGAGATCCGCCACGTGTTCACCAAGCACGGAGGCAACCTTGGTGAGCCGGGCTCGGTCGCGTGGACCTTCGAGAAGAAGGGTGAGATCGTGGTCGACGCCGGGCGCTACTCGGAGGACGACCTGCTCGCCGCCATCGACGCCGGGGCCGAGGACGTGGCGCTGGACGGCGACGTGTGGGAGATCGTGACCGGTCCGACCGAGGTGAGCGCCGTGCGCGACGCGCTTGCCGCCGAGGGCGTGGAGATCGAGTCCGCCGAGCTGCTGCAGCGGCCGACCAACCGCACGCCGGTCGACGAGGACCGGGTGGGCTCGCTGATGCGCCTGATCGAGGCGCTCGAGGAGCACGACGACGTGCAGGGCGTGCACGCGAACTTCGACGTGGACGCCGAGGTGCTGGAGCGCGTCGCGGCAGCGTAGCGCCAGCCCTCGACCAAGCCACCACGTCCGACAACCAGCACCGCTGTCCTGGATAGGGTCCGCTATGCGGACCCAAAGCAGGACGGTCCGCCGGTCGGGCGGCCCGCTAACCGCGCAGCGCCGCCCTCACCGCGGCGATCGCCGGCCGGTCCGCCGCCGTGGCCCGCACGGCGGCGAAGACTCGGCGCGACAGGTCGCCCTCCCCGATGTCGCGCACGGCCAGAGTGGGGTCGTCGTCGGCGTGCACCAGGTCGGGCAGCAGGGTGACCGCGTGGCCGCCGCGTACCAGGGCGAGCAGCACCAGCAGGTCGGTGGAGCGGTGACGGACGTCGGGGGTGAAGCCGCCCAGCGCCCGGCAGGCGCGCTGGACCACGCGGTCGTGTGCGCTGGGCGGGCGGCCGCAGGCCCAGGCGGCGCCGGCGAGCTCGCGCATCGGCACCGGGCCGCCGGGGCGGGCCAGCGGATGGTCGGCGGCCATGATCAGCCGCACGCCCTCGCGCAGGAGCTCCTCGCGCAGCAGGTCCTCGTGCCCGGCCAGCGGGGCGTACTCCCACTCGTCCGCGATCACGAGGTCGAGCTCGCGCAGCGCCAGCGCGTGCAGGGCGGGCTCGGGCTCCGACTGCACGACCTCCACGCGCAGGGCGGGATGGTCGCGCTCGAGCGCCGCCAGCGCCGGCGGCAGCAGCGACAGCGCGGCGGTCTGGAACGCCGCCACTCGCACCGTGCCCACGACCCTGCCGGCCACGCCGGCCAGCTCGGCCTCGGCCTCCTCCGCGAAGCCCAGCAGGCGCTCGGCGTGGCGGGCCAGCAGCGCGCCGGCGTCGGTCAGCCGCACGCGCCGGCCGCTGCGCTCGAGCAGCGCCAGCCCGGCCTCGCCCTCCAGCACGCGCAGCTGCTGGGACACGGCCGACGGGCTGTAGTCGAGCGCCTCGGCCACGGCGCCGATCGTGCCGCGATCGCGCAGCTCGCGCAGCAGGCGAAGGCGGCGCAGGTCGAGCATCGTGCGGTAAATATGCACGATCCAGTGCAGGAACGTGCGCTTGTGCCGCACGATCCGCTCCAGCACCATGCAGCGATGACCTCCGGCTCCGACCCGCCCGTCCGCCACGCGGGCGGCTCGGACCTGCTCGTCCGCTACGGCGGTCCGTTCGCTCCCGGCCTGGTGCGCTCCGCTTCGGGCTCGTTCGTCGAGCTCGACGACGGCGGCCGCGTGCTCGACTTCACCGCCGGCCAGATCTGCGCCACGATCGGTCACAACCACCCGCGCGTGGTCGAGGCGATCGAGCGCGCCTGCCGCGAGGTGCTGCACCTGAACTCCTGGTCGCTCTCGCCGCCGGTGCTGTCGCTGGCCGAGCGGCTGGTGCAGACGCTGCCCGCGCCGCTCGAGCGCACCATGTTCCTGTCCACCGGCGGCGAGGCCAACGAGGCCGCGCTGCGCATGGCCAAGCTGTTCAGCGGGCGCTTCGAGGTCGTCTCCTTCACCCGCAGCTGGCACGGCGTGACGGCCGGCGCCTCGGCGCTCACCACGGCGGGCGGGCGCCGCGGCCACGGCCCGACGGTGCCGGGCGTGTTCACGCTGCCCGCCCCGTACGCCTACCGCTGCCCGATCCGCCACTGCGACGGGAGCTGCGACTGCACCTGCCTCGAGGCGGGCTTCGATCTGTACGACCAGGCCAGCGTCGGCTCTCCGGCCGCGGTCGTGGCCGAGCCCGTGCTCTCGGCCGGGGGCGTGATCGTGCCTCCCGCCGGCTACTTCATGCGCCTGGCGGAGCTGTGCGCCGAGCGCGACATGCTCATGATCCTGGACGAGTGCCAGACCGGCCTCGGACGGCTCGGCTCGCTGTACGGCTTCGAGGTCTTCCAGGTCGTGCCCGACTTCCTCGTGCTGTCGAAGACGCTCGGCGGCGGCGTGCCGGTGTCCGCCCTCGTGACCCGGCCGGACATCGAGGAGCGCTGCTTCGAGCGGGGCTTCACCCACGTGACCTCGCACGTGTCCGACCCTCTGCCGGCCGCGGTGGCCGAGGCCGTCCTCGACGTGGTGCTCGAGGAGGACCTGCCCGGCGTCGCCCGGGCGCGCGGCGCGCGACTGATGGCCGGGCTCGAGGAGCTCCAGGGACGCCACGAGGCGATCGGCGACGTGCGCGGCATGGGGCTCCTGTGCGGGATCGAGCTGGTCGAGGACCGCCACACGCGCGCCCCGGCCGACGCGCTCGGCCGCGCGCTCACCGAGGAGTGCCTGCGCTGCGGGCTGTCGATGAACCTCGTGCGCGGCCAGAGCGCCGGCTCGGCCAACTGCATCCGCATGGCCCCGCCGCTGACGGTGAGCGACGACGAGGTGGACCTGGCGCTGAACGTGCTCGACGAGGCGCTCACCACGGTGGCGAGCCCGGCCGCGGCGCCGTCCTAGGTGTACGCCTGGAGCGGCCCGCCGGCGCGCTCCTCCACCGTGGCGCGCAGCTCGGCCACCAGGTCGGGGTGCTCGAGGGCGACGTCGCGCAGCTCGCGCGGGTCGGCCTCGAGGTCGAACAGCTGGGCGTGCTCCCCGTCGTTCTTCGACATGTAGGCCCAGCGCTCGTCGCGCAGGAAGTGGCTGTCGCTGTAGCCCCCGTAGGCGAAGGCGCGCGGGGGCGGCTCGCGTCCGCCGAAGAGCGCGGACAGGTCGGCGCCGGCCATCCTCGGCGCCGCCGAGACGCCGGCCATGCTCAGGATCGTGCGAGCGAGGTCGTGGGTCGAGGCGTAGTACGCCGAGCGCTGGCCGGCGCGCAGCCGCTCGGGGTGCACGATTACGAGCGGCACCTGGATCAGCTCG
>JBOGXS010000129.1:0-31724 GCA_050693815.1 Thermoleophilaceae bacterium
ACGGCGATCGCGTCCTGCTCGTCGTGGATGTCCTCGCACAGGATCGCGAACTCGTCGCCGCCGAAGCGCGCAACCGTCTCGTGCCGGCGCAGCGCATGGCGCAGCCGCTCGGCGACGGCGACGATCAGCTCGTCACCGGCCGCGTGGCCCAGGCTGTCGTTGATCACCTTGAAGCGGTCGAGGTCGAGGAAGAGCACGGCCACGAAGCGGCCCCGGCGGCGCTGGAGGCGCTCCAGCGCGGCGCTGAGACGGTTGAGGAACAGGATCCGGCTCGGCAGCCCGGTGAGGGGGTCGCGCAGGAGCTGGTTCTCGTTGGTGCGCCAGGCGACGATGTGGGCGCCGCTCGCCGCGAGCACGAAGGTGCCGTGGATGAGCGCCCATTTCCAGGGGTCGGCGATGGCGTCCGGGTGGTTGTAGACGCTCTCCGGATCCAGCAGGCCGGCGACCCCGTGGTGGACGACCACGTAGCCGATCGCGACGAGGAACGGGATCCAGTCCTGGTAGAGCGTGAGCACCCCGATCATCACGAAGAAGTGGAAGTGCGCCTCGATGTAGCCGCCCGACAGGTGGACGAGGATCGCGGAGCAGGAGATCAGCCCGAATGAGGCCGCCACCACCCGGGTCTTCATCCCGTACCGCTCCGAGTGGGCGATCCAGGCGGCGATCGCGACGATCGAGCCCTCCTGGAGCATGTGCAGGGGGGACTGGCCCATGAACAGGCCGAAGGTCACGAGGAACGGGACGTGCGCCCACAGCAGCCACACGATCGTGGCGTGCCGGCGCCGCCAGATGTGCTCGGGGAGGAACTGGCCCTTCGGAAGCCACTGGCGGATAAGCGCCAGGTAGCGGCGCATGCCGGTGGCCTCGATCTCCGACCAGCGCTCGCTCGGCAGGCGCTCGAGGATCTCGCCGCTTGCCTCGCTCATGCCCGTGCCTCCGCGGCGGCCACCGAGCGCAGGCCGTTCATCGCGTGCGAGACGGGTCGGGCGACCGGCGGCGACACCGCGCACGGCGCGCCGAGCTTGTAGACGAAGCGGCGGCGCGCCTCGTGGTAGCTGCGGTCCTCTCCGAAGAAGCAGTCGTGGCAGCGCGCGAGCTCCTCGGTGCGGTAGGTGCTGAGCGGCTTGAGGGCCTCGTCGCGGGCGCGCTGGCGCCGCTTCTCCTCCAGCCAGTGATCCGCGTCGGAGTGGCGCGCGAGCCGCTCCGCGAGCCCCTCGACCTGGGCCCGGAAGGCCGCGGCCGTCTCGCCGAACGCGGCGTCGAGCAGGCCGATCTCGGTCGCGCGCCGGGTGCCGAGCGGGGTGAGGGTCTCGGTCAGCTCGACCGTCGTCTCGAGCCCTACGCGGCGCGGGAGCAGGTAGGTCCAGTACTCCGAGCCGTACAGGCCGCCCATGTGCTGGTAGTACGGGTTGAGCACCACGTCTTCCCGCGCTACCACGTGGTCGGCGGCCACGGCGAACGGGACTCCGCCCGCGGCGGCGTCGCCGGAGAGCGCCGCGATCGTGAGGTGGGAGTCCGTCTCGACGATCTCCCGCACGACGTCGTTGATCGCGTGGAGGTTGTACCAGGACTCCTCCTCCGGGCGCTCGGCCGCCTGGATCACGTTCAGGTGGATGCCGTTCGACCAGAAGTCCGCGCCGCCCGTGAGCACGATGACCTTGGTCCGGCGCCGGGCCCGGGCGTAGCGGTAGGCCTCGCGAAGGCGCCGGCACTGCTCGGTGCTCATGGCGCCGTTGTAGAAGTCGAAGTGCAGGTAGCCGACGCCCGCCCGCTCCTCGTATGAGATCTCCCGGTAGGTCTGGTCAGCCGGGATGGGCGCGTGCAGCGGGGCGGGGATCTCGGGCACGTCGAGCTCTCGTCCGGCCAGCTCCAGCGCACGGGTGGCGGGGAGCTTGAAGTAGCGATGGTCCCCCTCGTCGCGGCGCTTCATGTGGGTGATCCACACCGCGCCGTCGACCGTGGCGCGGCAGACCGCGCCGTGCCGCTGGGCGAGCAGCTCGCCCGGCCGGCCGCGCAGCCCCTCCTCGCGATGGCCCCCGAAGAGGTGGAGCTCGACGCCCTCGACCATGTCGAGCACGCCCGGGTGCCCCTCGGCGGCGCGGAGCTTGCGCAGCACCGCGGCCGTGCCGTCGGAGGACCAGTCGATCGCGCGCTCCTCCTGCTTCATCGCCGGGCGCGAGCGGCCGGTGACGCTGGGGTCGTCGTAGTCGAGCGGCCGCGGGACGAATCCCTCGTCGGCCACGTTGTGAAGCGCCTCCACGAGCGTCTGCACCGAGGCGCGCCGCACCTCGTGCCGGTAGAGGCTGCTCTTGTCGACCTCGCGCGTGCGGAAGCGGCGGGTCGCCCAGATGTCGCCGCCGTCGACCATCCCGGTCGCCTCCAGCAGCGTCACGCCCCACTCGCCGAGTCCGAGCTCGACGGCCCAGTCGAGCGACGACGGGCCGCGGTCCCCTGTCGGCCCCGGGTGCACGACGAGGCAGCGGTAGCTGCTCCAGATCGACTCGGGGATGATCTTCTTCAGGAACGGGCAGACGACGAGCTCGGGGTGATGGCGGGCCACGGCCTGCTCCATCGCCTCGCCCGACTCGACCACCTCGACCGACACGTGGTGGCCGAGCTCCGAGAGGGCGATGAAGGCCCGCTGGCTCAGGCTGTTGTGGGCCGAGACCAGGAAGAGGATGCGGAACGGCCGCGCGGCCACCTGGACCGGCGCAGAGCCGCGCAGCGAGCCGGATCCGCGCCGCATCACGTCGCCGAGCTGCAGGGGAGCGGCCATGACCGGACTCATCGGCTGCGGCTGCCTCCCCCTTAACGGGGATGGACGAAAGCACTAGGGAGGGCGCGTGCGGCTCAGGTTCGGTTCCAACGCGCGGGTTGGGCGCGTTTTGGGTTCATCTGAACCCATAAGGCGCCCCACCCCTGGCCGGACGTCTGGGTTGGCTAGGCGCCCACCGGGTGCCAGGCCGTCTTCAGCTCCGTGACCGCCTCCAGGCGGCTCAGCGGGTCGGCGACGGCGTCGGAGTAGGAGGTGGTCGGCTGAGAGTGCCGCACGCGGGTGACGCTCTCGGCGGCCAGGCGGTCGATCTCGGCTGCCAGCGACGGGTCGCCCGAGGCATCTACGATCGCGTTCAAGCCATGGTGCCCCGCCAGCGCCAACGCCAGCTCGCGGCGCCGACCGGACAGCAGGTTGACCACGCCGCCGGGCACGTCCGAGACGCCCAGCACCTCGGCCAGGTCGAGCGCGGCCAGGGGCCGCAGCTCTGAGACCAGACCGACCACCGCGTTGCCCGCGGCCAGCGCCGGCGCGAGCTCGCCCACCAGCCCGAGCAGCTCCGGCTCGTCCGGCGCCACCAGGCCGACCACGCCGGTCGGCTCGGGCAGCGAGAACGACAGGAACGGCGCCGCCACCGGGTTGATGCCGCCGAGCACCGGCTGCAGCTTGTCGGTCCAGCCGGCGTAGTGGACCAGCACGTCGATCGCGGCGTCGACCTCGGAGCGGTCCAAGGCGAGCTCGGCGGCGCGCGACTCGAGCGCCTCGGCGGCCCGGTAGAGGATCTGGCCGCGGTTGTAGGCGGTGCGCGCGGCCCACGGGCCGGCGGCCTTGCGTGCCGCCGCGACCGCATCGCGCACGTCCTTGCGGGAGGCGCGCGGGATGTTGAAGTCGCCGGCGCGGTCGTAGCGGCCGGACTCCGAGCGCACGAACGCGCCGCCCACCCACAGCTTGTACGTCTTGCGGACGGCCAGCCGCGCGCTCATTGGGCGGGCGGGTGGGGTCGTTGTGTCATGTAATCCGCAGGTACGGCCGCAGCCCGGCCGGCCCGCCCTCGCGGCCGAAGCCGCTCTCCTTGTAGCCGCCGAAGGCTGCGGTCGGGTCGAAGTGGTTGTAGGTGTTCTGCCACACCACGCCGGCCTGCAGCGCGCTCGCCACCTCGAACGCCTTGGCGCCCTTGTCCGTCCAGATGCCGGCGGCCAGGCCGTAGGTGGAGTTGTTGGCCTTCTCGATCGCCTCGGCCTGGGTGCGGAAGGTCAGCACCGACACGACCGGCCCGAAGATCTCCTCCACCGCGATCCGGTGCGCGGGCGCCACCTCGGTGAAGATGGTCGGCGCGAACCACCAGCCCCGATCGGGCAGGTCGCAGGCCACCGTCCGGCGCTGGGCCCCCTCGCCCTCGCCGGCCTCGACCAGCTCCTCGATCCGCTCGAGCTGCTCGCGCGAGTTGATCGCACCGACGTCGGTGTTCTTGTCCAGCGGGTCGCCCACCCGCAGGCGGCCCATGCGCTCCCAGAGCTTTCGCACCACCTCGTCGGCCACGCTCTCCTGGATCAGGAGGCGCGAGCCGGCGCAGCAGACGTGGCCCTGGTTGAAGAAGATCCCGTTCACGATCCCCTCCACGGCCTGGTCGAGCGCGGCGTCCTCGAACACCACGTTGGCCGACTTGCCGCCCAGCTCGAGCGTGAGCGAGACGCCCCGGCCCGCCAGCGCGGCCTGGATGTCCTTGCCCACCGCGGTCGAACCGGTGAATGCCACCTTGTCGATGTCGGGCTCGCGCACCAGCGCGGCGCCCGTGGCGCCGTCCCCGGGGAGGATCGACACCACGCCCGGCGGCAGCTCGGCCTCCTGGCAGATCTCGGCGAGCAGCAGCGCCGTGAGCGGCGTGGTCTCGGCCGGCTTGAGCACGGCGGTGTTGCCGCACGCGAGCGCCGGGGCGAGCTTCCAGGCGGCCATCAGCAGCGGGAAGTTCCAGGGCACGATCTGCGCCGCCACGCCCAGCGGCGCGACCTCCCGCCCGCCCACGCCATAGGAGAGCTTGTCGGCCCAGCCGGCGTAGTGGAAGAAGTGGGCGGCGGCGAGCGGGACGTCCACATCGCGCGACTCGCGCACCGGCTTTCCGCCGTCCATCGACTCCACGACGGCCAGCTCGCGGGCGCGCTCCTGGATCACCCGGGCCAGGCGGAACAGGTACTTGCCGCGCTCGAGCCCGGACAGCGCCGCCCAGGCGGGCTGCGCGGCACGCGCCGCCTCCACCGCGGCGCGCACGTCGCGCGGACCGGCGAAGGTCACCTCGGCCACCGGCTCCTCCGTGGCGGGGTTGACCGTGGGCACGCGCGTGCCGTCGAGCGGGTCGCGGAACTCGCCGCCGACGAACAGCCCGTACGAGTCGCGCAGCCGGACGTGGTCGGGCGACTCCGGCGCGGGCGCGTAGTCCCAGACGATGCGGGTGCGGGTGTCGGTCATTCCTTCGAGAAGTCCTCGGCTCGCGCGTAGCGGCCGGTCTGGGTCTTCTGATACTGCATCAGCAGGTCGTTGAGGAGCGACGACGCGCCGATCCGGAAGCGCTCCGGCGTGAGCCAGTCGTCGCCGAGCGTCTCCTTTACGAGCACCAGCCGGTGCAGCGCGGCCTTGCTGGCCGACACGCCGCCGGCCGCCTTCATCCCCACCGGACGACCGGTGCGCTCGGCGTAGTCGCGGATCGCCTCGAGCACGACGAGGGTCACTCCGGGGGTGGCGCCGCTGGCGGCCTTGCCGGTGGACGTCTTGATGAAGTCGGCACCGGCCTCCATCGAGAGCATCGACGCATGGCGAACGTGGTCGTAGGAGCCGAGCTCGGCGGTCTCGATGATCACCTTCAGGCGGGCGTCGCCGCAGGCCTCCTTCACGCGCACGACCTCCTCCATCACGCGCGTGTCGTCGCCGGCCAGGAACGCCTCGCGCGAGATGACCATGTCGATCTCGTCGGCCCCGGACGCCACCGCCTCCTCGGTGTCGCGCAGCTTGAGCTCGAGCGAGGCCTGGCCGGAGGGGAACGCCGTGGCGACCGAGGCGGCCAGCACGCCCGTGCCCTCGAGCGCCTCGCGCACGACGCCGATCAGGGAGGGGTAGACGCACACGGCGGCGCACGACGGCACCTCGGGCATGGTGGGCGCAGGGCAGACGGCCTTGGCGCACAGGTGGCGCACCTTGCCGGGCGTGTCGGCGCCCTCGAGCGTGGTCAGGTCGAGCATCGACACGGCCAGGCGAATGCCCTGCTGCTTGGCGGTCGTCTTGATGGAGCGCCGGCCGAGGGTGGCGGCGCGCTCCTCGACGCCCACCCGGTCGACGTGCGGTAGACGGCGGATCACCCCTTGAGTATGGCGCAGCGCACCTCGCGATAATCGCAGCGCAATGCGACGTGCCGCCGTCATCGTTCTCGACGCCTGCGGGGTCGGCGCGCTGCCGGACGCCGACTCCTACGAGGGCGACGCCGGCGCGAACACGCTCGGGCACCTGGCCGAGCGCGTCGGGGGGCTCGAGCTGCCCACGCTCGAGCGGCTCGGCCTGGGCTCGATCCTGCCCCTGCGCGGCGTTCCCCCCTCGGCGCAGCCCGTGGTCCACGGGCGCCTCGCCCCGCTCGGCCCGGGCAAGGAGTCGACCACCGGCCACTGGGAGCTGATGGGGGCGGTGCCAGAGCACCCGCTTCCCACCTATCCGGACGGCTTTCCGGCGGACGTGGTGGCCGAGCTCGAGCGCGCCACCGTGTATCGCTTCTGCTGCAACCGGCCCTACAGCGGCACCGAGGTGATCGAGGACTTCGGCGCGCACCACCTGGAGACGGGCGAGCTGATCCTCTACACGTCCGCCGACTCCGTGCTGCAGATCGCCGCCCACGTGGAGGTGCTGGACGAGCCCGGGCTGTACGCGGCCTGCGAGGCGGCGCGCGAGGTGATGACCGGCGAGCACCGCGTGGGCCGCGTGATCGCCCGCCCCTTCGAGGGCGCGCCCGGCGCGTTCGAGCGGCGCGAGGGGAGGCGCGACTACGCGGCCGAGCCGCCCGGGCGCTCGTACCTCGAGGAGCTGCAGGAGGCGGGCGTGCCGGTGCACGGGGTGGGGAAGATCCGCGACCTGTTCGCCGGCGTGGGGGTGGACCACAAGCACGACGGGGGCACGAACGCCAAGGGCATCGCCGCCACCGGCGAGCTGCTGCGCTCGCTGGAGACCGGGCTGATCTTCGTCAACCTGGTGGAGACCGACCAGCTCTACGGCCACCGCCACGACGTGGAGGGCTTCCACGCGGCGCTTCGGGAGATCGACGCGGCGGTGGCGGGCTGGCTGGCGCTCTTGGGCGAGGACGACCTGCTGGTGCTGACCGCGGACCACGGGGTGGACCCGAACGCCCCCCACACCGACCACACGCGCGAGTACGCCCCCCTGTTGGCAACGTTCGCCGGCCAAGACGGGCGCCGCCACGACGGCCCGCTGGCCGACGTGGGAGCGAGCGCGCTCCGCTGGCTGACGGGCCGCGACGCGCCCGAGCTGCCGGGCACGCCGTTCGTGTGAGCGCCGCCTGCAGCCGTCAGGCTCGCGCCGCGGCCACGAACCGCTCCAGCCTGTCCGGGTCGAGCGCGAAGTCGTCGCCCGAGCGCAGTCCCGAGCAGACGTCCAGGCCGAACGGGTGCACGGTTTCGATCGCCTCGCGGGCGTTCTCGGGGCGCCGGCCGCCGGCCAGGAACAGCGGGACGTCCACCGCTTCGCGGCTACGCTGCCCCGGTGCGACGGGTGCGCGTCTTCTGCGGGTCGAGCCCCGGCGCCCGGCCGACCGCGCCGGGAGGGACGTGAACGCGACCCTCGTGCGCGCGCGGATCATCCACACCCCGCGCGATCCCTTCCGCGAGGGCGGCGCGGTCCTCGAGTCCTTCGACGACGGGGGCCTCGCCTTCGACGGCGAGGGCCGCATCCTCGCCACCGGGGACTTCGCCGCCGTTCGCAAGGAGCACCCCGCCGCAGAGCTGATCGACGCGCGCGACGCCCTGCTCCTCCCCGGGCTCGTGGACACCCACGTCCACTGGCCCCAGCTCGGCATCGTCGGCGCGATGGGCCTGGAGCTGCTCGACTGGCTCCGGGTCCGCACCCTGCCGGAGGAGGCCCGCCTCTCCGAACCGGGCTACGCCCGGGCGCTCGCGCGGGACTTCGTGCGCGGCCTCGCCGCCAACGGCACCACCACCGCGCTCGTGTTCGGGTCCCACTTCCCCGAGGCCCAGGAGATCTTCTTCGCCGAGGCGGAGCGCAGCGGCCTGCGGATCGCGAGCGGCCTGGTGGTGTCCGACCGCGACCTGCTGCCCGAGCTGCACCGCACCCCTGACGCCGCCTACGACGCCGGGCGCGAGCTCGCTCTGCGCTGGCACGGGAGGGGGCGGCTGCGCTACGCGGTCACCCCGCGCTTCTCGCTCTCCTGCTCGGACGGGATGCTGGAGTCGTGCGGGGCGCTCGAGAAGGAGGTCGACGGCGCGCTCGTCACCACCCACCTGAACGAGAACGAGGACGAGGTGCGGGCGGTGGGGGACCGGTTCCCCTGGTCGTCGGACTACCTCGAGACCTACGAGCGCCACGGCCTGGTCGGCCCGTCCACGGTGCTGGCCCACGACGTGCACGCCACCGACGCCGAGCTCGCCCGCCTGGCGCAGGCCCGCGCGAGCGTCGCCCACTGCCCCTCCAGCAACGCGTTCCTGGGCAGCGGCATCTTCCCCATGCGCCGTCACCTCGAGCACGCCGTCCACTTCGCGCTCGGCTCCGACGTGGGCGCGGGCACCGGCCTGAGCCTGTTCAAGGAGGGCGTGCTGGCGCAGCAGGCCCAGATGCTTGCGCCCGGCGGCTGCCGGCTCGGCCCGGCCCACCTGCTCTGGCTGGCCACCCGCGCCGGCGCCGAGGCGCTCGGCCTGGGCGACGAGCTGGGCGACCTCGCCCCGGGCAAGGCGGCCGACTACGTCCTGGTGCGCCCACCGGCCGGCGGCACGCTCGAGGCCGCCCTGCAGCGCACCGAGTCGCCCGAGCAGGCGCTGGGCGCCGTCTTCGCCCTCGCCCGCGAGGAGAGCGTGGCCGAGGTGCGCGTGGCGGGCGAGCGGCCGGCCCTCGGGCCGGATTACGGCGCCGGGAAGGCGCCTTGACATGAGGACGCGGGCATGGATGCCCGCGGAGCTAACCTCCCGGCCGATGAGCCACTCCGCCGTCGGCGAGATCCTGGTGCAGCGGGACGAGCTCGAGCACCGGGTGCGGGAGCTCGCCGCGGAGATCTCGCGCGACTACGCCGGCCGGGAGCTGCTCCTGATCGGCGTGCTGAAGGGGGCGGTGTTCTTCCTGGCCGACCTGATGCGCCACCTGGACGTGTCCTGCGAGGTCGACTTCATGGCCGTCTCCTCCTACGGCGCCTCGACCGACTCGTCGGGCGTGGTCCGCATCCTCAAGGACCTCGACGCCCCGATCGAGGGTCGCGACGTCCTGATCGTGGAGGACATCGTCGATTCCGGGCTCACGCTGTCCTACCTGTTCCGCATGCTGAGGGCCCGCGGGCCCGCCTCGCTGGAGGTCTGCGCCCTGCTCACCAAGCCCGCGCGCCGGGAGATCGACCTGCCGATCCGCTACGTCGGCTTCGAGATTCCCAACCGCTTTGCGATCGGCTACGGACTGGACCACGCCGAGCGCTTTCGCAACCTCCCTTATGTGGCCGTCCTGGCTGCCGAAAACGGGTAAGAGGACCAATACACCGCTGCTAGGCTGTCGTTTCACCGGGATCGTACGCTGAGACGAAACGTCGGTCGGTGCGTAGATCCAGGCAGAGGCTCGCCATGAGCAGATTCTTCAAGAGCGCCGCTTTCCCGATCCTGATCGTGGTGGTGCTGGCGTTCTTCGCCCAGCGCCTGATCAGCCCGAGCGACCGCACCCCGGACCCCGTCTACTCGGAGTTCCTCGCCCAGGTCGAGGACGACAAGGTCAAGAAGGTCACGCTCAACACGAAGAACAACGAGATCGACGTCGAGCTCAAGGGCGGCGGCAGCGAGAACACGTACCAGACCGCCTATCCGGACAACACCGAGCAGAACCTCGTCAACCAGCTGCGGTCCGAGAGCATCCCGATCGACGTCAAGGCCAAGGGCGGCTCGGGCTGGGTCACCGCGCTCACCTACATCCTGCCCTTCGTCATCTTCCTGCTCTTCTGGCTGTTCATCATCAACCAGATGCAGGGGGGCGGCTCGAAGGTCATGTCCTTCGGCAAGTCGCGCGCTAAGCGCATGTCGGTCGACTCGCCGAAGATCACCTTCCGTGACGTGGCCGGGGTCGACGAGGCGGTCGAGGAGCTGCACGAGATCAAGGAGTTCCTCGAGAACCCGAAGAAGTTCCAGGCGCTCGGCGCCCGCATCCCCAAGGGCGTGCTGCTCTACGGCCCGCCGGGCACCGGCAAGACGCTGCTCGCCCGCGCCGTCGCCGGCGAGGCGGGCGTGCCGTTCTTCTCGATCTCGGGGTCGGATTTCGTGGAGATGTTCGTGGGGGTGGGCGCTTCGCGGGTGCGCGATCTGTTCGAGCAGGCCAAGCAGAACTCGCCCTGCATCATCTTCATGGACGAGATCGACGCGGTCGGCCGCCACCGCGGCGCCGGCCTGGGCGGGGGCCACGACGAGCGCGAGCAGACCTTGAATCAGCTGCTGGTCGAGATGGACGGGTTTGAGATGAAGGACAACATCATCTTGATCGCGGCGACCAACCGGCCCGACATCCTCGATCCGGCGCTGCTGCGGCCGGGGCGCTTCGACCGCCAGATCGTGGTCGACCGCCCGGACCGCAAGGGGCGCACGAGGATCCTCGAGGTGCACACGCGCGGCAAGCCGCTGGCCAAGGCGATCGAGCTGGACACGCTGGCGGGCCAGACGCCGGGATTCACCGGCGCGGATCTGCAGAACCTGGTCAACGAGGCGGCGTTGTTGGCGGCCAGGCAGGGCAAGCGCGAGATCGATCACCTCCAGCTGGAGGAGGGGATCATGCGGGTGATCGCGGGGCCGGAGAAGAAGACGCGGGTGATGTCTGAGAAGGAGCGCCGGGTGACGGCCTTTCACGAGATGGGGCATGCGCTGGTGGCGCACTATCTGCACAACACCGATCCGGTGCACAAGATCTCTGTGATCTCTAGGGGCCAGGCGTTGGGTTACACGATCTCGTTGCCGACCGAGGACAAGTTCTTGACCACGCGGGCGGAGTTGTCGGACACGATGGCGATGACGTTGGGGGGCCGGGCGTCGGAGGAGATCGTGTTCAGCGAGGTGACCACGGGGGCGTCGAACGATTTGGAGAAGGTGACGGCCACGGCGAAGCAGATGGTGATGCGCTTCGGGATGTCGGAGAAGCTGGGTCCCAGGGTGTTCGGCCACGACCACGGCCAGCCGTTCCTGGGCCGCGAGTTCTCGTCTGAGCCGGATTACTCGGATGAGATCGCCAGGGAGATCGACGACGAGATCCGCCGCATCGTGGAGGAGGCCCACCAGCTCGCGCGCGACATCCTCGCCCAGCACCGCCAAAAGCTCGACATGACCTCCGAGATCCTGCTGCGCCGCGAGACGATCGAACGCGAGCAATTCGTCGAGCTGCTCGAAGGCAAGACGGAGGAAGAGGTATTCGGGCGCGAGGAGCAGCCGGCCCTGCCCGCTCCGCCGCCGGCCCCCGAGGCGCCCGAGCGCAAGCCCGAGCGCGCCCCCAAGCCGCTGCCGCGGCCGGGCCTGGCCGGCGGGACGGCGGAGATGCGCGGCGACGTTCGCCCGCCCGAGAAGCCGGACCTGGCCTAGCCATCGCCATGCGCCGCCGGCTCGCGCGCGACGTGCGGCCGGCCCGGTAGCGAGCGGAGCCACGGGTCGCTGGCTGCCCAGGTGCGTCGGCGGTCCACTGTGACGCTTGCGGTCGCCGCGGCGGGTAGCGTCGCAAGTCCGCCGTCCTGCTTAGGGGTCGGTATGCGGACCCTATCCAGGACGGCGGGCCGGGCGCAGCACGCGCGTGCGCGGCGAGCTGCGCCGGATCGCCCAATGGGGAGCGAGGGGGCGCCTAAGCGGCGATGCCCAGCGCCTCGGCCACGCGCGGGTCCGCCAGCGAGTCGGCTTGGAGCGACGCTCCGTCGATCGGGGCGTCTGGGAAGTAGGGGACCGCCACCACGAACAGGCCGGCGGCGAGCGCGGACGCTACCCCGGGCGGCGAGTCCTCCAGCGCGGCGGCGCGCGCGGGCTCGGCGCCGAGCGCGGCGCAGGCGGCGAGGTAGAGGTCGGGCGCGGGCTTGGGGCGCTCGACGTCGTCGGCCGTGACGACCACGTCGAAGTGCCCGTCCAGCAGCCCGGCCACCCACAGCACGCGCTCCACGAACTGGCGCGACGAGTTCGACGCCAGGCCGACGGACAGCCCCGCGGCCCGCGCGGCCTCGAGCAGCTCGAGCGCCCCGGGACGCGGCGGCACTCCGGCGAGGGCCTCCTCCATCACGAGGTCGTGCAGCTCGGCCATCAGCGCCTCCCCGCGCCCCGGCAGGCCGAGGATGGCCTCCAGCTGGATCCCGGCCGTCGACCGGGAGGTGCCGATCAATGCGCGCTTGTGCTCGATCGCGAAGGAGCTGCCGTGGCGCTCGAAGAGAGTCTCCTCGGCCCGCGTCCAGGCCTCCTCGGTGTCGAGCAGGAGGCCGTCGTTGTCGAACACGATCGCCGCGAAGGTGCTGGCCACGGGCGACGATGATGCCTGGTCCGGCCGCCGCTCGACGGTAGGATCTCCCGCAGCGATGGCCAGCGGGCCGGTTACCGACAGCGCGTTGCTCGAGCGCGAGCAGGAGGTGGCCACGCTCCAGCGCGCCTTCGCGGGCGGGGCCGCCCCAGCCAGGGCGGTCTTCGAGGACGCTTCGGCGGGCAACGGGCAGCCGGCCGACGAGGGCGGCTTTGCGGGCCTTCACGGGCTCTACTGGCTGACGCTCAACCTGGCGGGAGTGGAGCCGCTGCTGCTCGCCGTCGACGACCTGCACTGGTGCGATCAGACGTCCCAGCGCTTCGTCGCGTACCTCGAGCACCGGCTCGAGGGAGACGAGGGCGTCGAGCGCCTGCGGGAGGCCGCCGGACTGCTCGAGCGCTCCCCCGCCGCCCTCGAGCGGCCCCGCGGGCTCGGGCGGACGAACCGCGAGATCGCCCAGGAGCTGTCGCCCAGGAGCTGTTCGTGACGGTTGAGGTCCATCTCTCCAACACCTACCGCAAGCTTGCGATCGGGGGCCGCCGCGAGCTCGCGAGCGCCCTTTCGTGACCCGCTACACGCTGATGGGCGTCGTGAACGTGACGCCGGACTCTTTCTCGGACGGCGGTCTGTTCCTCGAGGCGGACGCCGCCATCGAGCAGGGGCTGCGCCTGGCGGGCGAGGGCGCCAACGTCCTGGACGTGGGCGGCGAGTCCACGCGCCCCGGCGCCGAGCCGGTCCCCGAGCTCGAGGAGCTCGAGCGCGTACTGCCGGTGGTGGAGGCCCTCGCCGGCGAAGGCCACCGGGTCTCGATCGACACCGCCAAGCTCGGAGTGGCCCGCGCCGCGCTGGGCGCCGGCGCCACGATCGTCAACGATGTCTCCGCCTTCCGCTTCGCCCCCGAGCTGGCCGGGCTGGTGGCCGGCGCGGGCGCCGGGTGCTGCCTGATGCACATGCTCGGCGAGCCGCGCACGATGCAGCAGGACCCCCGCTACGACGATGTGGTCAGCGAGGTCAAGGCCTTCCTCGAGGAGCGGCTCGCCTTCGCCATCGACGCCGGCGTGCCCGAGGAGCGCATCTGGCTCGACCCCGGGATCGGGTTCGGCAAGACCGTCGCCCACAACCTCGAGCTACTGCGCCGGCTGGACGAGATCGTGGCCATCGGGCGCCCGGTGGTGGTCGGCACGTCGCGCAAGTCCTTCCTGGGCAAGCTCACCGGCGACCGGCCCGCGGAGGAAAGGCTGCCCGGGACCATCGCCACCAACGTGCTCGCGCTCGAGCGCGGCGCGAGCGTGTTCCGCGTACACGACGTCGCTCCCGTGGCCGATGCCCTGGCGGTGGCCGCTGCTACGGTCGCCAGATGAGCGCCTGGGACCGCGACCCCGAGGACGACTTCGAGGACGACGTCGACGACGACGCGCTCGACGAGGATCGCCAGGCCGCCCCGCCGGCGGTCACGGTCGAGATCAGCGGGCTGTCGCTCTACACCCGTCACGGCGTGCAGGAGGCCGAGCGCGAGCTCGGCCAGCGGCTCGTGTTCGACGTGTCCTTCGAGCTCGACGAGTGCGACGCCACCGTGACCGACCGGGTCGAGGACACGGTCGACTATGGCGAGGTCTGCGAGCAGGTGGCGCTCGCCGCGCAGGAGCGCTCCTACCGGACGCTCGAACGGCTCTGCACGGCGGTGGCGGAGCGGCTGGTCGACCGCTTCGGGGCGGAGTCGGTGCGCGTGAAGGCGGCCAAGCCGGAGCCGCCCATCGCGCTTCCCGTGGACGAGGTGTCGGTCGAGGTGTGGAAGGAAGTCTGAGGCCCGGTTATCTAGGCCTGGGCTCCAACGAGGGCGACCGGCTCGCCAACCTGCGCGCCGCGCGCGACGCACTTCCCCGCCACGGCGTCGAGGTGCTCGCCTCCTCACGGGTGTACGAAACCTCGCCCCAGGGCGAGGTGCACGACCAGCCGGACTTCCTCAACGCCTGCCTGCGGGTCCTCACCGCCCTCGATCCCGAGGCGCTGCTCGACGCGTGCAAGCAGGTCGAGCGCGAGCTGGGACGGAGCGCCGGGGGCGCGCGGCACGGGCCGCGGCCGATCGACGTGGACGTGCTCCTGCTGGGCGACGCCGAGCTCGTCTCGGCCCGGCTCACGCTCCCGCACGCCGAGGTCACCCGCCGGCGCTTCGTGCTCGAGCCGCTGCTCGAGCTCGACCCCGAGCTGTCGCTGCCCGACGGGCGCGCGCTGCGCGACTTCCTGCCCGCGCTCGCCGACCAGCGCGTGACCCCCCACGCGGGGGGTTCCTGGCGGCGCGAGGTTGATGGGGGTGAGCGGCCCGAGCAGTCTTGAGGCGTGCAGGAGCTGGCCACATTCCGCGGTAACGACGACCCCGCCCTGGTGGCCGCCGCGCTCGCCTGCCGCGCCTGCCTGTCGGGCGACGTGGACTGGACGCTCCTGATCGAGGACTTCGAGGCCGACGCGATCTGCCGCTGTTGCAGCTGCGGCTACTCGCGCACCGTGTCGCTGACCTCGGAGCAGGCGCTGCGCCTGTCGCTTCAGCCGGCGTAGCCCCTGTCGCTTCAGCCGGCGTAGCGGGTACATACAGACGATGGCG
Source organism: Thermoleophilaceae bacterium (assembly GCA_050693815.1). GTDB lineage: Bacteria > Actinomycetota > Thermoleophilia > Solirubrobacterales > Thermoleophilaceae > JACVRW01. The sequence goes on from JBOGXS010000129.1 coordinate 15,093, forward strand.
ATCCCGGCGCGCACGGACGCGCTCGACGTGATCGTCGAGCTGCTGGCGCAGCTCGACCGAGGCCCGCGCTCCGGCGAGGCGGGCTTCTACGACCGCCTCTGCGCCGCGCTCTGCCGCGTGACCGGCATGGAGCGTGCGAGCCTCCTGCTCTACGACGAGGCGCGCCAGCTGGTCGTGCCGGTCGGCAGCCACGGGCTCGCGCCGGAGTTCCTGACCGACGTCTACGGGACGCTCGAGGAGACCCCGATCGCACAGGTCGCGCTGTCGGAGGACCGTGTCGTGGAGGTGACCGGCGAGCTCGAGCGCTGGGTGCCGGAGCGCTATGCCAGCTTCGGCGGCGTCGAGACCCTCACCTGCACCCCCGTCTCGGCGGGAGGGCAGTGGCTCGGGGTGATCTTCGCCGACCGCGGTGGCGGCCGCTTCGCGCTGACCGAGGCGGAGCGCGACGCCACGTGGACGCTCGGCAAGACGGCGGCGCTGGCGGCCAGCGTGCGCATCGCCACCGGCCAGCAGGGACGGGCCCGCCTGCTGGAGGCCCGCATAGACCTGGCGCGCGAGATCCACGAGCGCGTGGTGCAGCGGCTGTTCGGGGTCTCGCTCGTGCTGGGCTCGGAGGGGCCGCTCGACGACGAGGCGCGGCGCCGCTGCGCCGACGAGATGCAGGCCGCGCTGGCGGACCTGCGCGACGCGCTCGGCCGGCCGCTCGCGCCGCCGCGCCTCGACACCGGGGCGACGCTGCGCGACGAGCTGGCCAGGCTCGGACGCCACTACAAGGAGCTGCCGCTCGAGCTCGACTGGGAGGAGGACGTGGAGGTGCCGGACGAGGTCGAGCCTCTGGCGCAGTCGGTGCTGGCCGAGGCGCTGCGCAACGCGGACAAGCACGCCGATCCGAGCAGCGTGCGCGTGCACGTGGGCCGCGCGGACGGCGCCTTCGTGCTCGAGGTCCGCAACGACGGCGCCCGCCACGACTCGCGCGGCACCGGCATGGGCCTGCGCCTGGCCGCGGTCGAGGCGCTGGGCCGCGGCGCGCTGGTGGAGTTCGGCCGCGAGGAGCCGGACGAGTGGCGCGTCCGGCTGGTGGTGCCGATCGGAGAGGATGCCGAGTCGTGAGCCCGGAGCGCAACCTTCGCGTGCTGGTGGTCGACGACCACGACGTGGTCCACTGGGGGTTTCGCCTGCTTCTCACCGAGCAGCCCTGGGTAGAGCGCTGCCTGACCGCGTCGACCGTCGACGAGGCGCTCGAGCTGACGTCCCGCTACGAGCCGCACGTGGCGCTCGTGGACCTGTTCCTCGGCGAGGAGTCGGGCGCCGAGCTCTGCGAGGCCATCCGGCGCAGCTCGCCGCGCACGCGCGTGCTGCTGATCTCGGGCGCGGGCTGGATCTCGCCTCAGGCCGCCAGGGCGGCGGGCGCGTCCGGGTTCGTGTCGAAGGACTGGTCGGCCCACGACGTCGCGATGGCGGTGCGGATGGTGGGGAGGGGGATGACCGTGTTCGCGCCGCGCGCCGAGCAGCCCGCCGCGCCGCTGTCCGAGCGGGAGCGCGAGGTGCTCACGCTGATGGCCTCGGGCGCCACGAACAAGGAGATCGCCGACCGGCTGTACCTCTCGCCGCACACCGTCAAGGAGCACACGAGCGCGCTGTACCGCAAGCTGAACGTGCGCAACCGCGCGGAGGCGGTGCAGCGGGCGGAGCGGCTCGGGCTGACCGCCTGAGGGCACGTCGGACCCCCCGACCGGGGGGTAGGCGCGTACTCCGTGTGACTTCGGCGGCGTGAACGCGAAAGTGTCAGGTACATGGCTCGCAACGGACAACTCGCCATGCTCTTCCCGGGCCAGGGGAGCCAGACCGCCGACATGCGCGAGCAGGTCGAGCGTCACCGGCCCGACCTGCTCGAGCTGACTCGCGCGGAGGTCTCCGACGACCTCTTCGAGCGGGCGGACCAGGGCACGCGCTGGGCCCAGCCGGCCATCTTCTGCGCCGCGCTGGCCGGCTACGCCGTGCTCGAGGAGCGCTACCGCCCCGATCTGATGGCCGGTCACTCGCTCGGCGAGATCTCCGCGCTGGTGGCCGCCGGCGCGCTCGCGGCCGAGGACGGCCTGCGGCTCGTGGCCGCCCGCGGACGCCTGATGCAGGAGGCCGCCGAGCAGACCGGCGACGGCGGCATGCTGGCCGTCCGCGCGCGCGAGCGGCCGCCCGTGGAGGACGTGGCGGCGCAGACCGGCCTCGAGATCGCCAACGACAACGCGCCCGACCAGCTCGTGCTCTCGGGCGCGCTCGGCGCGCTCGACGACGCCGAGCGGCTGCTGCGCGAGCGCAAGGTGCGCGCCAAGCGGCTGCCCGTGGCCGGGGCGTTCCACTCGCCGCTGATGGAGCCCGCGGTGGAGCCCTTCCGGGAGCTGGTGGAGAGCGTCGAAGTGGGCGAGCCGAGCGTGCCGGTGCTCTCGTGCGTCACGGCGCAGCCCTTCGACGACGTGGCCGCGCGGCTCGTGCAGGCCATCACCCATCCGGTGCACTGGACGGACGTGCTGCGAACGCTTCACGAGCGCGGCGCCACCCACTACGTGGAGACCGGGCCCGGACGGGTGCTCACGAATCTCGTGCGCAAGTCGCTCGAGGACGTGGAGGCCGAGGCCCCGCTCACGCTGGAGGCCGCCGGTGCCTAGCCGCACGCAGGTCCTCGAGGCTCCCGCCAAGAACGGCAGGCCGTCCGGGCGGGCCGCCGCGCTCGCCTCCGTGGCGATGGCCGTGCCCGACCAGGTGGTGACCAACGAGGCCGTGGCCGCCGGCGCAGGCGTGACCGAGCAGTGGATCGTGCACCGCACGGGCGTACGCGAGCGCCGCCACGTGCGCGACGGCCAGCGCCTGGAGGAGCTCGCCGCCGAGGCCGGCGGCCGGGCGCTCGAGGAGGCGGGCGTGGAGGCAGCCGAGCTCGACCTCGTGCTCGTGGCCACCCTGGCCGCCGACGAGCTGACTCCGAACGCCGCCCCGCTGGTCGCCCTGCGGCTCGGCGCCGATCGCGCCGGCACGATGGACGTGGGCGCCGCCTGCACGGGCTACCTGTCGGCGCTCGCGCTGGCCGCCGCCCAGGTGGAGAGCGGCCGCTGCGATCAGGTGCTCGTGATCGGCGCCGACCTGGTCAGCCGCTTCCTCGACCCGACGGACCGCGGAACCGCCGCCCTCTTCGCCGACGGCGCCGGCGCCACCGTGGTCGGCCCGGCAAACGGCGACCAGGGCCGGATCGGGCCGATCGCGCTGCACGCCGACGGCAGCGGCGCCCCCGCCATCCGCGCCGCTCACCACGACCAGATCATCCACATGCAGGGCCACGACACCTTCAAGGCCGCCGTGCAGCGGCTGTCCGAGTCGACGCTGGAGGCGGTCGACGGTGCGGGCCTCGAGCTCGACGACGTCGACCTGTTCGTCTACCACCAGGCCAACGCCCGCATCCTTGCCGCGGTCGCCCAGCGCCTGGACCTCGACAGCGAGCGCGTGATCGACTGCATCGACCGCTACGGCAACACCTCCTCGGCCACCCTCCCGATCGCCATGGCCGACGCCCGTGAGCGCGGGATGCTCGAGCCGGGCATGAACGTCCTGCTGGCCGCCTTCGGGGCGGGCTTCACGTGGGGCGCGGGGGTGATCCAATGGGGGGCATGAACGGAAGACCAGACGGCTCCGCCCTCGTCACCGGAGGCTCCCGCGGGATCGGCGCGGCGATCGCCAAGGCGCTCGCCCGCGAGGGCTGGCCCGTGGCCGTGAACTACCGCAGCGACGCCAAGCGCGCCGAGGCCGTGGTCGCGGACATCACCGGCGCCGGCGGCCGCGCGCTCGCCGTGCAGGCCGACGTGGTCGATCCCGAGGCGGCCGAGGCGCTCTTCAAGCAGGTCGAGGACGAGCTCGGTCCCGTGCTCGTGCTGGTCAACAACGCCGGCGTGCGCGCCGACGGCCTGTCGCCCCAGATCGACGACGAGGACTGGCAGAGGGTGATCGACACCAACCTGTCCGCCGCCTTCCGGCTCACCCGCCGCGCCCTGCGGCCCATGATCCGCGGTCGCTTCGGGCGGGTGGTGAACATCGCCTCGATCGTCGGGGCCGAGAGGGCCAACCCGGGGCAGGCGAACTACGCGGCCTCCAAGGCCGGGCTCGTGGCGATGACCAAGACGGTCGCGACCGAGGTGGCGCGCCGGAACGTGACGGTCAACGCGGTGGCGCCCGGGTTGATCGAGACCGACATGACCGAGAACCTCGGCGACGGGCTGCTGGAGCTGGTGCCGGCCCGGAGGCCGGGCACCCCCGACGAGGTGGCTGCCTGCGTGCGCTTCCTCGTGTCGCAGGATGCCGGATACGTAACCGGAGTCTGCCTCACAGTTGATGGTGGATTGACGGCGTAGTGCCGCAAGCAGCCGGCTCGGCCGGCTGCGCGCGGACAGGAATCGAAAGGAGACGCAATGCCCAAGACAGTCACACGCGAGGAGATCGAGCAGCGGGTGTTCGAGGCGCTCGAGGAGTTCGGCGCCGAGCCCGATCAGATCACCCCCGATGCCGAGTTCGAGGCCATGGACGTGGACTCCCTCGACCTCGTCGAGCTGGCGCAGATCGTCGAGGACGAGTACGGCGTGCAGCTCAAGGGCGAGGACATGGAGGGCATCAAGACCGTCCGTCAGGCCGTCGACCTGGTGATGACGAAGTCGGGATGACGACCCGCACCGCCGTCATCACGGGCGTGGGTGCCGTGTCGCCGCTCGGCGTGGGCGCCCGCACCCTGCACGAGCGCTGGTCGGCCGGCCGCTCGGGGATCGAGGACGGCTACGGCCGGGCGAACGAGTTCGAGCCCAAGGAGCACCTGTCGATCAAGGAGGTGCGCCGCGCCGATCGCTTCACCCAACTCGCCCTGGCCGCGACCCGCGAGGCCCTCGACGACGCGGGCTGGGACGGCGGGCCGCCGGGCGACCCCGACCGCGCCGCCTGCGTGATCGGAACCGGCATCGGCGGGATCGGCACGCTCGAGAGCCAGCACATCGTCATGCAGGAGCAGGGCGCGGAGCGCATCTCGCCGCTGTCGATCCCCCTCCTGATGGCGAACGCGGCCTCGGGCGTGGTGGCGATGAAGCACGACCTGCGCGGCCAGTCGTTCGGGACGGTGTCCGCCTGCGCGGCGGGCGCCCACGCCATCGGCACGGCCGAGCGGCTGATCCGCTACGGCGACGCGGACCAGGTTGTCACCGGCGGCAGCGAGGCGGCCATCACGCCGCTCGCCACGGCCGCCTTCACCAAGATGGACGCGCTCTCGGACAGCGGCATCTCGCGGCCGTTCGACCGCCGCCGCGACGGCTTCGTCATGGGCGAGGGCGCCGGGATCCTGGTGCTGGAGGACGAGGAGGCGGCCCGCGCCCGCGGCGCTCGCATCCTCGGCTACGTGCGCGGCTACGCCTCGACCTCGGACGCGCACCACCTGACCGCGCCCGAGCCCAGCGGCCGCGGCGCGGCGAAGGCGATCGAGCTGGCGCTGAAGGACGCCGGCGTGACGGCTCGGGACGTGATCTACGTGAACGCGCACGGCACCTCGACGCCGCTCAACGACCGCTCGGAGACCAACGCGCTCAAGGCCGCGCTCGGGGAGGAGCGGGCCCGCGAGGTGCCGGTCAGCTCGACCAAGTCGACGATCGGCCACCTGCTCGGGGCCGCCGGCGCAGTGGAGGCGATCGCCACGCTGCTCGCGCTGCGCGACCGCATCGCTCCGCCCACGCTCAACTACGAGGAGCCCGACGAGGGCCTCGACCTGGACTACGTCCCCGGCGACGCCCGCCCGCTCGCCGGCGGAAACGGGCGCGCGATCGGCATCTCGAACGCATTCGGATTCGGCGGGCACAACGCCGTGCTGTGCCTGGAGGCGGAATGAGCGCTCTCGCTGAACGGGCTCCCGCGGTACTCGAGACCCCGCGCACGCTCGGCGCCCGCGAGCGCCTCGACGCGCTCTGCGACCCCGGCTCGCTCCAGGCGATCCGCTCGACGGTCCTCCCGCGACGGGAGTCGAAGCGGATGCGCCCGGGCGACGGCGTGGTGGGCGCCGCCGGCACGGTCGCGGGCCGACCGATCTACTGCTACGCGCAGGACCAGAGCTTCGCCGGCGGCTCGCTGGGCGAGGCGCACGCCGAGACGATCGTGCGCGTGATGGAGCTGGCCGAGCGCGCCGGCGCGCCGGTGATCGGCTTCGTCGCCTCCGGCGGGGCGCGCATGGACGACGGCATCGCCGCGCTGGGCGGCTACGGGCGCATCTTCCGCCAGACCGTCCGGCTGTCCGGGCGGGTGCCGCAGATCTCCGTGATCACCGGCATCTCGGCCGGCGGCGGCGCCTACTCGCCTGCGCTGACGGACTTCGTGGTGATGACCGACGAGTCGGCCATGTTCCTCACCGGCCCCGGCGTGGTGAGGGAGGTCATGGGCGAGGACGTCGACGCGGCCGCGCTCGGCGGCCCGCGGGTCCAGTCGCGCAACGGCGTCTGCCAGTTCGTGGCCGGGGACGACCTCGGGGCCGTGCGACTCGTGCGCGACCTCCTCTCCTACCTGCCCCAGTGCGCCGGTGAGGAGCCGCCGCTCGCGCCGCCGGCCGCGGTGCGCGCCGCCGACCCGGGCTCGATCGTGCCCGGCCTGGCCCGCCAGGTCTACGACGTGCGCGGCGTGATCGAGGCGATCGCCGACGGCGGGGACCTGCTCGAGGTGTCCGAGCGCTGGGCGCGCAACATGGTCACCGGGTTCGCCCGCATCGAGGGACGGCCGGTGGGCGTGATCGCCAACCAGCCCTGGTTCCTGGGCGGGGTGATAGACGCGGCCGCGGCGCAGAAGGCCGCCAAGTTCGTGCGCGGCTGCAACGCCTTCGGGCTGCCGCTGGTGGTCCTGGTCGACACGCCAGGCTTCCTGCCCGGCACCAAGCAGGAGGGCCTGGGCGTGATCCGCCACGGCGCCAAGCTGCTTCACGCCTTCGCCGAGGCGGTGGTGCCGAAGGTGACGGTGGTGCTGCGAAAGGCCTACGGCGGCGGATTCATCACGATGAACTCGAAGGACCTGGGCGCCGACGTGGCGCTGGCCTGGCCCGACGCAGAGATCGGGATCATGGGTCCGCGGCAGGCCGTGGGGATCGTGCACCGGCGCGAGTTGGCCGAGGCCGACGACCCCGAGGCGGAGCGCGACCGGCTGGCCGCCGACTACGCGGCCGAGCACGTGTCGGCCGAGGTGGCCGCCCGGGAGGGCTTCATCGACGAGCTGGTCGAGCCCTACGACACTCGCGGCCGCCTGGCGGGGGCGCTGCGCGCGCTCGCGCCGGCGGGCCGCTACGGCAACGGTCCCGGGAACATCCCGCTATGACGGCCTCCTCCTCATGACGGTCTACGTGGCCCTCGGCGACAGCTTCACCGCCGGCCTCGAGTCCGGCCAGCCGCGCTGGGCCGACGAGGTGGCGCGCGCGCTCGGCCCTGAGACCCGCTACGAGAACCTGGCCTGGGTCGGCGCCACGAGCGCGGACGTGGAGGAGAAGCAGCTGGCGCGGGCGCTCGAGCTCCGCCCCGACGTGGTCACGCTCGTGTGCGGCGCCAACGACGTGCTCGAGTCGGTGCGGCCCGATTCGGCGGCCTACGCCCGGCGGCTCTCGCGCATGTTCGCGCGGCTGCGAAGCGAGGCACCCGGGGCGGACGTGGTGACCGCCACCTACCCGGACATCTCCCGCTTTCTCGACCTGCGACCGCGCTCGCGTGCGCGGGTGGAGGAGGGCCTGCGCGCGTTCAACGCCGCCTGCCGCTCGGTGGCCCGCCGCCACGGCGTGGCGCTGCTCGAGGGCTTCCACCATCCCGCGGCGTCGGACCGCGGGACCTACGCCGACGACGGCTTTCACCCCTCGCCCGAGGGCCACCGCCGCGCGGCCGCCGAGTTCCTGCGCGCGCTGCGGTCGCGCTTCCGCGTACGGGGCGTCCCGGCGTGACGACCTTCGAGAAGGACTTCGACGCCCTCGAGGTGGGCGAGCGCTTCGCGACTCAGGGCCGCACCGTCGGCGAGGCGGACATCATGGGCTTCGCCCAGCTCACGGGCGACACGCACCCGCAGCACACCGACGCGGAGTGGGCGGCGCAGAGCCGCTTCGGCGAGCGCATCGCGCACGGGCTGCTCGTGCTCTCCTACGCCGCCGGGCTGGTCCCCTTCGACCCCGACCGGGTGGTGGCGCTGCGCAAGGTGCGCGACGCGGTGTTCAAGCAGCCGGTGCGGATCGGGGACACCGTGCACGTGGAGGGCCAGGTCAGCGGCACGCGGGAGCTGGACGACGCCCACGGCCTGGTGGAGTGCCGCTGGAAGGTCGTGAACCAGAGCGGCAAGACGGTGCTGCGGGCGAGCGTCGAGGTGGTCTGGCGGCGCCAGCCCGTCCTGGTCTAGGTCGATGCTGCTCGAGGGCAAGCGGCTGCTCGTCACCGGCGTGCTCACGCGCGGCTCGATCGCCTACTCGGTGGCCGAGCGGGCCCAGCAGGAGGGCGCCGAGATCGTGCTCACGGGCTTCGGGCGCACGCGGCGGATGACGGAGCGGGCGGCCGCGCGGCTGCCCGACCCCCCACCCGTGCTCGAGCTCGACGTGAACAGCTCCGACGACCTCTCTTCCCTCTCAGCCGAGCTCTCCTCCCGGTGGGACCGCCTCGACGGCGTCCTCCACGCGATCGCGTTCGCGCCCGAGGACGCGCTGGGAGGCCGCTTCATGTCGGCACCGCCCTCGTCTGCCGAGACCGCGTTCCGGACGAGCGCTTTCTCGTTCAAGGCGCTTGCCGAGGCTTTGGCGCCGTTGATGGGCAACGAAGGGGGCTCCTTCGTCGGCATGGACTTCGACGCCTCCGTCGCCTGGCCCGTCTATGACTGGATGGGGGTGGCCAAGGCCGCGTTGGAGTCCGTCTCGCGCTACCTGGCGCGCGACCTCGGTCCGGTTGGCGTGCGGGTCAACCTGGTCTCCGCCGGTCCGGTCGAGACGCCCGCCGCCGGAGGAATCCCCGGATTCGACGGCCTCGCCGGGATGTGGGGCGAGCAGGCCCCGCTCGGCTGGGACAGCGGGGATCCGGCCCCTGTCGCCGACACCGTTCTCTTCCTGCTCTCCGACCTCTCCCGGCGCATCACGGGCGAGATCATCCACGTGGACGGCGGGTTCCACGCGATGGGGGCGCCGCTGTCCCGCCCGGGACAATCGCCGCCCTCCCGCCCGGGATAATCCCCGCCCTCCCCGCCCGGGACAATCGCCGCCCTCCCGCCCGGGATAATCCCACGAGTGCTGCTCGCCATCGACGTCGGCAACACCCAGACCCACCTCGGGGTGTTCCGCGACGACCAGCTCGTGGAGCACTGGCGCTTCGCCACCGTGCGCTTCGCCACCGCCGACGAGCTGGCCACCAGGCTCGCCACGCTGCTCGACCTGCGCGAGCTGCGCCTTCGCGACGTGGGCGCCGCGATCGTCTCCTCGGTGGTGCCAACGCTGGCGCACGAGTACGAGCAGCTGATGGGGCGCTACCTGGACGGCAACGGGGCGCTGGTGGGCCCTGCGCTCAAGACGGGGATGCCGATCCGCATCGATACCCCCCGGGAGCTCGGCCCGGACCGCCTGGTCAACGCGGTGGCGGCCTACGACCGGGTGGGGGGCGCCTGCGTGGCGGTCGACTTCGGGACCACGATCAACTACGACGTGGTTTCGAGCGCCGGCGAGTACCTGGGCGGCGTGATCTCACCCGGGATCGAGATTTCCCTGGAGGCCCTGGCCGCCCGGGCGGCGCGGCTGCCGCGCGTCGACATCGAGGAGCCCCGCCACGCGATCGGCAAGGGCACCCAGGAGGCCATCCAGGCCGGGGTCGTCTACGGCTTCGCCGGCCAGGTGGACGGCATCCTGGGCCGCCTGCGCGAGGAGCTGGGCGAGGAGGCGACGGCGATAGCAACGGGCGGCTTCGCGAAAGCGATCGTCCCCTTCTGCGACCAGGTCGACGAGGTGGACGAGCTACTGACGCTCACGGGCCTGAAGCTGATCTGGGAGCGAAACCGTGCCTAACCCGTAACGCTCGGCACCCACAGCGCGCAAGAGAGCCGCCAACGTTCGCGCCATGTCCGACGCCATCTGGATCGACCGCGATATCCGCGGCAAATCCAGATCGCATGGACCTGACGAGGCGATCGCGGACTTGGCAGGACGCCAGCACGGGGTGGTCGCGCGGTCGCAGGTGATGGAGCTGGGGCTGAGCGGCGATGCGATCGATCGACGACTGCAGGCCAAGCGGCTGCTTCCCCTTTACTGCGCCGTATACGCCGTGGGCCACCACAACCGCTCGAGGGAGACCGCGTGGATGGCGGCTTTGCTCGCGGGCGGTGCGAAGGCAGTGCTGAGCCACCGAGCGGCCGGGGCCCTCTACGGAATCTGGTCAGGCAACCCGCTCCCGATCGACGTCACGACGCCGCGCGGACAGCATCGACGCCGGGGGATCCGCTTCCACCGCGCGGCGGTACCTGACGACGAGGTGACCATCTGGGAAGGCATCCCAACCACCACCGTCCCCCGCACCATCTTCGACCTCGCCGCCACCGAGGACCGCCGACGATTGGAGAAAGCCATCAACGAGGCCGAGATCAGGCGCCTGTGGGACGAGCTCAGCCTGGACGACCTCCTTCATCGCTACCCGCGGCGTCCGGGCAGCCGCAACGTGAGAGCGGCGCTCCGGATGCGCAGGGCCGGCGCGAGCTTCACCCGCAGCGAGCTCGAGGAGCTGTTCGTCAGGTTCTCCGACCGGGCGGGCCTCCCTCGCCCGGAGACCAATGCGCCGGTCGAGGGCTATGAGGTGGACTGCGTCTGGCGAGCCCAGCGCCTGATCATCGAGGTGGACAGCTGGGAGACGCACCGCACCAGGGCCGCCTTCGAACGCGACCGCGAGAAGAGCCGCATCCTGCAGGCCGCCGACTGGCGCTGTGTGCCGGTCACCTTTCTACAGCTACGGGATCGGCCGGCGGACGTGGCCCGCGATGTCCGCCGGATGCTCGGCGCTACGGTTCCGGCGTGAAGCTCACCGATCCCTGGACGCTCGGCGGCCGCACGATCGAGAACCGGGTCGTGCTGGCTCCGCTGGCCGGCATCGGGAACTGGTTCGTGCGCCTGCAGGCCCGGCGTTTCGGGGCCGGGCTGGTGGTGTCGGAGATGGTGTCGAGCTTCGGCCTCGCCCACGGCAACCGGCGGACCGTGCGCGAGTTCCTTCGCATCCACCCCGACGAGCACCCCGTGTCGCTCCAGCTCTTCGGGCACGACGCCGGGGTCATGCGCGAGGCCGCCGCCATGGCGGCCGCCGCGGGCGCCGACCTGATCGACCTCAACATGGGCTGCCCGGTGCGCAAGGTCTGCAAGACCGGCGCCGGCGCCGCCCTGCTGGACGACCCCGACAGGGCGGTGGCAATCGCGCGGGCGGCCGCCGAAGGAAGCGGACTTCCGGTCACGGTCAAGCTGCGCCCCGGCCTGCGGCCCGGCGACCGGACCGGCCTCGAGCTGGCCCGCCGGCTCGTGGAGGAGGCCGGCGTGGCCGGAATCGCCCTCCACCCCCGCCACGCTTCGCAGCAACACGGCGGCGCACCGGACTACGCCCTTGCCAGGACGCTCGCACTATCCCTCTCAGTGCCCGTAGTTCTCTCCGGCGGCCTGGCCGACGAGGAGCGAACGCTGCGCGCCTTCGACCAGAGCGGCGCCAGCGCGGTCATGCTCGCCCGCGGCTCGCTCGGCAATCCCTGGCGCTTCGCCCGCCTGCTCGGCCACTGCGAGGGCGAGCCCTCACGGGAAGAGGTCGCGCGGGAGCTCGAGTGGGTGATCGCCCGCGCCGAGGAGCACCTCGGGGTCGAGCGCGCCGGCCGCTACCTGCGCAAGTTCTACCCCTGGTACGCCGACACGATGGGGCTGACGAGGCGCGAGCGCGAGGCGCTCGTGACCGCCCCCACGACGGCCCATGCGCGCGCCGCGCTGGACGCGCTCGCGGAGCGCGAAAGCGCTCTTGCCGCCTGATCCGCCGTTGCTACACTGCTCCGTCCCTCCGGCCGTTGGTCCGGCTTCCGGAGGGCTTTCTCATGGCAAGGGATACCGTTCTGACACCCGAGGGCCTGGAGGAGCTGAAGGCCAGGATCGAGCACCTGCGCGGCGACCGCAGGCGCGAGGTGGCCCAGCGCATCAAGGAGGCCCGCGAGTTCGGCGACATCGCCGAGAACTCCGAGTACGACGACGCCAAGAACGAGCAGGCCATGCTCGAGAAGCAGATCTCCGACCTCGAGGAGATGCTCCGCAGCGCGCGGGTGATCGACGAGAAGGACGTCGACACCGACATGGTGGGCGTGGGCGTCACGGTCCACGTCAAGGACCAGAAGACCGAGAAGTCGACGAAGTTCAAGATCGTCGGCTCGGCCGAGGCAAACCCCGGCGAGAACCGGCTCTCGAACGAGTCGCCCGTCGGCCGCGCGCTGCTGGGCCACAAGCGGGGCGAGACCGTGACCGTCCCGGTGCCGCGCGGCCCGGCCCGCAAGCTCAAGATCACCAAGATCGAGCGGTGATGCCAGCCGGGGGCTCGCGCCCCCGGCCGCAAGCGCTCGGCTCAGCCGCGTGCGCGCGGATTCGGGTCTGCCGATGATTCCCGGCCGGTTAGTAGCGTGTCCGCGCGTGGACGACCGCCGGGCGAAGCTCGAGCGCCTGCGCGAGCAGGGCATCGATCCCTTCCCGCACGAGTTCGACGGGGTGGTCCCCACCTCCGCCGTCGTCGACGATCTCGAGCCCGGCGAGGAGAGCGATCGCGAATACCGGTTGGCGGGCCGGGTGACGGCGCGGCGCGGCCACGGGGGCGCAGCCTTCGTCGACCTCCAGGACCGCGCCGGAAAGCTCCAGCTTCACGCGAAGAAGGACGTGCTGGGCGATGCGGCGTTCGAGCGCCTCACGTCGCTCGACATCGGGGACCTGATCGGCGTCGACGGCACCGCTTCCAAGACCCGGCGCGGTCAGCTCAGCCTGGTCGTGACCGACTGGAGGCTCCTGGCCAAGTCGCTGCGCGACGTTCCCAAGGAGCACTACGGGCTGGAGGATGTCGAGACGCGGTACAGGCATAGAGAGGTCGATCTCCTGGTCAACCGGGAGACGCGCGAGCTCTTCATCCTCCGCTCCAAGGTCGTGCGCGCCATCCGCCGCTGGCTCGACGAGCGCGGCTTCCTGGAGGTCGAGACCCCGATCCTGCAGCCCCTCTACGGCGGGGCGCTGGCCCGGCCGTTCGTGACCCATCACCACGAGCTCGACCGCGACCTCTTCCTGCGCGTCGCCGACGAGCTGTACCTGAAGCGGCTGATCGTGGGCGGGCTGGAGCGGGTCTACGAGATCGGCAAGGACTTTCGCAACGAGGGCGTCTCTTACAAGCACAACCCGGAGTTCACGATGCTCGAGTGGTACGAGGCGTATGCGGACTACGAGGACATCGCCGCCCGCCTCGAGGAGCTGATCGTTTACGTGGTGGCCGAGGTGGGCTACGACGGGCCGATCGACTTCTCTCCTCCCTGGCGGCGCCTGACCCTGCGCGAGGCGATCAGGGACGGGACCGGCGCCGACATCGCGACCGACGACCTGCCCGGCGAGGGCACCTGGGCCAAGCGGGTGGACGACCTCCTGTCGAAGCGGGTCGAGCCGGACCTGCAGGCCCCCACCTTCATCCTCGACTACCCGAAGGAGCTGTCTCCCTTCGCCAAGGACCATCGGTCGGAGCCCGGCCTGGTCGAGCGATTCGAGTGCTTCGCCGCCGGTATGGAGTTCGCAAACGCGTTCACCGAGCTGAACGACCCGGACGAGCAGCGCGCCCGCTTCGAGCAGCAGCGCGCCGACCAGGCCGCGGGCGACGAGGAGACCCAGCCCTACGACGAGGACTACGTCGAGGCGCTCGAGCACGGCATGCCGCCCACGGGAGGGATCGGCGTCGGCATCGACCGCCTGGTGATGATCCTGAGCGGGAGGCGCTCGATCCGGGAAGTGGTGCTCTTCCCCGCGATGCGCACGGATATGAGCCGGGGGCTCGCGCCCCCGGACCCCCGTTGATTCCCGGCCGGTCGCCGGGGGCTCACTCCCGCACGGCCTGCTTCAGCTCCTGCTCCGCCGCCGCGATCTCCGCTCGGCTCTCGGCGATCGCCTCCCGTGCCCTCACGAATCCTTGCCGGTCGTTCGAGCGCGCCGCCCGGGCGGCCCGGCGCAGGTCGTCGATCCCCTCCTCCAGGGCGGCCACCAGCTGGCCGAGCTCGTCCCCCGTCTCCTGCGGCGCGTCGAGCCGCGCCAGGCCGGCGCGCGTCCGCTCGGCGGCGGCGGCGAAGCGCCGCAGATCGGCGGCGATCTCGCGGTTCGACTCCCCGCCCGAGCCGTCCGCCTCGCCGAGCTCGGCCGTGACCCTGGTCAGCGGCTCGACGGCCTCGTTGTAGCGCTCGGCGAAGTCGCCGGCCTCGCTCTCCTCGCCGCAGCCCGCCGCCGGGAGGGCGAGGGCGGCCGCGGCGGCCGCCACGGCGACGGTCCGGGTCCCGCTCATAACCGGCGCGAATCTAGCCTAAAACCCTCGCTGCAACCGGCATTTACGCGTGAGTTAAGGCGCAATCTGCCGTGGGGGCCGTTGGTAGACTCGCCTCACGGGCCGGTGGACCCCCGCATCGCCTCTCATCCGATCGGCGTAGATGCCGATCAAGAGGGAAAGAGACGGGCAGCACCCGCCCCGACGTTCCCGACAGATAGGCACGACAGTGTTTGAGCGCTTCACCGAACGGGCCCGGCAGGTGGTCGTCCTCGCCCAGGAGGAGGCCCGCATCCTCAAGCACAACTACATCGGCACAGAGCACATCCTGCTCGGCCTGCTCCGCGAGGAGGAGGGCCTGGCCGCCCGCGTCCTCGAGTCCCTCGACATCACCGTGGAGCGCGTTCGCGCGCAGGTGGTCCGCATCGTCGGCTCGGGCGAGGAGGTCACCTCGGGGCAGATCCCGTTCACCCCGCGCGCCAAGAAGGTGCTGGAGCTCGCGCTGCGCGAGGCGCTCAGCCTCGGGCACAACTACATCGGCACCGAGCACATCCTGCTCGGCCTCGTGCGGGAGAACGAGGGCGTCGCGGCCCGCATCCTGCTCGACTTCGACGCCGACTCGGAGAAGATCCGCAACGAGGTCATCCGCATGCTGTCCGGGCCGGGCGGCCGCCAGGGCCGCGCCGCCGCCGGCGCCGGTGCCCAGGGCGAGGGCAAGAAGTCGTCCAAGCTGCTCGACCAGTTCGGCCGCAACCTGACCAAGCTGGCCGCCGAGGGCAAGCTCGACCCCGTCGTAGGGCGCGAGACCGAGATCGAGCGGATCATGCAGATCCTCTCCCGGCGCACCAAGAACAACCCGGTGCTGATCGGCGAGCCGGGCGTGGGCAAGACCGCCGTGGTCGAGGGCCTGGCCCAGCGCATCACGAGCGGCGAGGTGCCGGAGCTGCTCAAGAACAAGCAGATCTACACGCTCGACCTGGCCGCGCTGGTGGCCGGCTCGAAGTACCGCGGCGAGTTCGAGGAGCGCCTCAAGAAGGTGATGAAGGAGATCACCCAGCGCGGCGACATCATCCTGTTCATCGACGAGCTGCACAACCTCGTCGGGGCGGGCGCCGCCGAGGGCGCGATCGACGCGGCGAGCATCCTCAAGCCGGCGCTGGCCCGTGGCGAGCTCCAGACGATCGGCGCCACCACGCTCGACGAGTACCGCAAGTACCTGGAGCGCGACTCGGCGCTCGAGCGGCGCTTCCAGCAGATCCGCGTCGACCAGCCCTCCACCGAGGAGACGGTCCAGATCCTCAAGGGCCTGCGCGACCGCTACGAGGAGCACCACCGCGTCGGCATCTCCGACGAGGCGCTGGAGGCGGCGGCCGAGCTGGCCGACCGCTACATCTCCGACCGCTTCCTGCCGGACAAGGCGATCGACCTGATCGACGAGGCCGCCTCGCGGGCGCGGATCAAGTCGATGACCGCGCCGCCGGTCTACCGCGACCTCGAGGAGGAGATCGAGACTACGCGGCGCGACAAGGAGGCCGCGATCGAGGCGCAGGAGTTCGAGAAGGCCGCGAACCTGCGCGACAAGGAGCGCCAGCTCACCAACAAGAAGCGCGAGCTCGAGGAGCGCTGGCGCTCGGGCGAGTCCGGCGAGCGGCCCGAGATCGGCGAGGAGGAGATCGCCGACATCGTCTCGATGTGGACCGGCATCCCGGTGTTCAAGCTCACCGAGGCCGAGACCCAGAAGCTGATGCGCATGGAGGAGGAGCTGCACAAGCGCGTGATCGGCCAGCACGCCGCCATCGAGGCGGTCTCGAAGGCGATCCGCCGCTCGCGCGCCGGGCTGAAGGACCCCAAGCGGCCAACCGGCTCGTTCATCTTCCTCGGGCCGAGCGGCGTCGGCAAGACCGAGCTCGGGCGCACGCTCGCCGAGTTCCTGTTCGGCGACGAGGACGCCATGGTGCGGATCGACATGTCCGAGTACATGGAGAAGCACTCCGTGTCGCGGCTGGTCGGCTCGCCGCCCGGCTACATCGGCTACGACGAGGGCGGCCAGCTCACCGAGGCAGTGCGGCGCAAGCCGTAC
>JBOGXS010000130.1:0-12876 GCA_050693815.1 Thermoleophilaceae bacterium
CCACCGTGGCGCCGGCGAGCGCCTCGCGTGCCGCGCGCTCGGCCTGTGGGTTCTCGCCGAATGCCGAGTCGGGGTCGGGCGTGGGATGGATGACCGCGAACGCGGTGCGCCCGTCGTCGGAGACGAGCGCGCGGTCGCCGGTCGAGGTGTAGGAGGCGAGGCGCGCGGCGGGCAGGGCGCTCGTCAGGCGCGCGTCGATCCGGGCGAGCTCGGCCCTGATACCGGGCGAGGCGACGGTCTTGCCCTGCGGGAGCGTCACCACGGGAACGAGCGGAGCGGCATCGCCGCCCGTGCCCCGGTAGCGCTCGGCGATGGCCACGTTGGTCTCCCAGCCCTCCTTGTTCGGCACGGAGAACTCGGGTTCGAGCGCGTTGGAAGCCGGCCCCGCCGCCGCCACGCCGGCGACGGTGAGCACGAGCCAGGCGACGACGACGGCGCGCTTGTGGCGAAGGACCCAGCGGGTGAGCGAAGCGATCATGCCGGCGACGGTAAGCGGACCGGCCGCCGCCGGAAACGCCCCGCGGAAGGATCCGAGCATCCTCCCTGGGGGGTAGGCCCTAGGGCTCCCCTCCTCGCCTCGCGGCCACCCCGCGCGGCTCCCGCTCGAGCTGAGACCACGGAGCGCGGGCGGCCTGCTCGTCGTAGACCACGGTGGTGCCGGCGATCCTGTCGTGCCATCCACGCCGCTCGGGTGACAGCAGGATCGCGAGGAAGCCGAGGCCCGCCGGCAGGAGCGCCAACGGGACGGCAAGCAATCGCCTGAGCGCGCGTCGAAGGCCGATCTCGCGGGACCCGCTCGCCTCGAGATGGATGCTCAGCAGTCGCATCCCCGGGGTCTGGCCCACGAGCGCCCAGAATGCGACGAGGACAGACCCGCCGATGACGAAGCCGAGGGTGCCCAGGGCCAGCGCACCCCATATCGACAGGCCGTCGCTGCCGCCGGTGGCCGCCGGCACGATCGACGCCAGCACCCCCGACCCGATCGAGAGCGCGGCCCCGATGAGGGCGAGGTCGACGATTGCGGCGAGGGCTCGCGTGACCAGGCCCACCTGGTTGGTCTCCGACTCGTGGCCCGGACGGTTCAGCATGCCGTGGACCACGCGCTCGGCGGCATCGTCGAGCGCCTCGGTGATCACCGTGAGGCGCCTGCCCACGTCCGTGATCAGGCCGACGCCCTGCTGGGCGATCGCCGCACGCACCTCGGGCGCCTCCGCGATCCGCTCCACCAGCATCTGGGCCTTCGGGCCGGCGAGGATCTCGGCCCAGACGCGATCGGCCACCTCGGTGTCGAGCGCCTTGACGATCGCCTCGGCCACCTCGTCGCTCGTCAGCGCCCGTTCGAACGCCCGCCCCACCGCGTTCTGCTCCACGAGCACCCGCGCGATCGCCCGTTCCACGGCGGGGCTGCGCAGCGCGCGGACGATGGCCTCCTCGGCGGCGTCCTCGATCGCCTGGTCCACGCCGGTGGCGCCCGCGAGGCGCTCGGCGCCGCGAGCACCGGCCCCGAGCACCCGCGCGGCCGGAGAGCGCGACCTCGGCGCTCGCGGCTCGGAGCCGCTGCCGTCAACGCTCATGAGGGCGACTGTAGCCCGGCGCCCGGCCGAGTGCGCGGTGCCGGGCGTGTCCCATGTGCGACGACAACGTCGAAATCGGTCCGGCCCCGGACGGCCGTCAGCTCACGGCGTCCAAAGCGGCCCGGAGAGCAGCGAGGTCGTCCGCCCCGAAGACCACTCGATTTCGTGTGGCGACATACACGAGATCGAGGTTGACTCCGGCCCGGGCGATCTTGCGAGTCAGGTCCGCCAGCACGCCGGGGCGGTCCTCGACATCGACCACGACTACCTCGCGCTCGCGGGTGACCGCCACATGGGAGATCGCCAGCGAATGCCTCGCGGCCTCGGCGTGCGGGACGAGGATGTGGAGCTCGGCCCGCTCGCCCGGCCCGACGCACGTGGCGGCCGCGATGTTCACGCCGGCATCGCTGATCGCGGCCGCCACCGACGCCAGCGCCCCGGGGGTGTTCTCGACGTCGATGACCAGGTCGACCGCCATGGGTCCGTGCGGGGGCAGCCTACATTGCCGTAGAACTCCGGCCATGGCCGCGTCAGAGGCCACGATCGTCGAAGCCGGTGGGCGCGATCTGCGCGTGTCAAGCCCCGACCGCGTGATCTTCCCGGGCACCGAGCGCTCAGGCGAGGTCACCAAGCTCGACGTGGTCAAGTACTACCTCGCCGTTGGGGAGGGCATTCTGCGCGCGCTCGAGCGGCGGCCGACGACGCTGGAGCGCTGGCCGAAGGGCGTGCACCCCGGGATCGTCCTGTCGACGCGCGAGAAGGGCGGCGGCGACGCCTTCTTCCAGAAGCGCATCCCGAAGGGAGCCCCGGACTATGTCCAGACCGCGCGGATCCAGTTCCCGTCGGGTCGCCACGCGGATGAGATCTGTCCCACCGAGGTGGCCGTCGTCGGGTGGGCGGCGCAGATGGGCACGATCACGTTTCATCCCTGGCCGGTTCGCAGCGACGACGTCGACCATCCAGACGAGCTGCGCCTCGACCTCGACCCGCAGCCGGGCACGGACTTCCCCGACGCCGTGCGCGTCGCCGCCGAGGCACGCGTGCTCCTCGACGAGCTCGGCTACACGGGCTTCCCGAAGACCTCGGGAGGGCGGGGCGTCCACATATACGTCCGGATCGAGCCGCGCTGGACGTTCACGGAGGTCCGCCACGCCGCCATCGCCGTCGGGCGTGAGCTCGAGCGGCGGCTACCGGGCGAGGTGACGACCAAGTGGTGGAAGGAGGAGCGCGGCGAGCGCGTCTTCGTCGACTACAACCAGAATGCGCGCGATCGCACCATCGCCTCGGCCTACAGCGTGCGGCCGAAGCCCGGTGCGCCGGTCTCCGCACCGCTCGCGTGGGACGAGCTCGCCGACGTGGTGCCAGAGGACTTCACGGTCGCGACGATGCCCGCGCGCTTTGCCGAGGTGGGTGACCGCCACGCCGCGATCGACCACACCGCCCACTCACTGCAGCCGCTGCTCGGCATGTACGAGAGGGACGAGGAGGGAGACATGCCCTACCCGCCCGACTATCCGAAGATGCCGGGAGAGCCAAAGCGCGTTCAGCCCTCGCGCGACCGCGACCGCCCGCGCTAGTGAAGCCCATCCGCTCACACCGGGCCAGCCCGGCGTTCGCGGCTACGGCGCCTGCGGCAGCTTCGCCGCGCTGCGCTTCGTCACCGGAGCGGAGGGCGGCGGCACGACCGGCCCGATGTCCCCGTCCGGCGCCTCGTCCAAGTCGACGATCACCGGCGCGTGATCGCTCGGCCCGCTGCCCTTGCGGGCCTGCCGGTCCACCCATGCCGCCCGGACACGGCCCGCGACCGTCTCGCCGGCCAGCACCAGATCGATCCGCATCCCGAGATCCTGATGGAACATTCCCGCCCGGTAGTCCCAGTAGGTGAACACCCGCTCGTCCGGCCAGCGATCACGCACGACGTCACGCAAGCCGAGCTCCTGTAGCTCCGCCAGCGCCGCCCGCTCGGGCGGTGTCACATGGGTCTGTCCGATGTAGGCGTCCGGATCGAAGACGTCGTCGTCGGTCGGCGCGATGTTCATGTCGCCACACACGACCGTCGCCTCCGGGCCCGCGGCGACCACCTCACGCAGCGAGGCCAGCCAGGCGAGCTTGTACCGGTAGTGCTCCGAGCCGGGCACGCGCCCGTTCGGCACGTACACCGAGACCACCCGGATCCCGCCACACGCAGCAGAGACCGCGCGCGACTCCGCATGCGGAAAGCCCGGTGCGCCGGCGAGTCCCGGCGCCACGTCGTCCAGCCCCACACGGGAGAGGATCGCCACTCCATTCCACGTCGCCTCGCCGTGCACTGCGACGGCATATCCGCGGTCGCGGAGCTCGTCGCCGAGCAGCTCGAGGAACGCGTCGTCGGCGAGCTTGGTCTCCTGCAGGCAGACCACCTCCGGCCGCCGCTCATCCAACCAGGGCAGCAGCCGCGGAACGCGCTGCTTGACCGAGTTGACGTTCCAGGTCGCGATTCGCACCGACCCCAAGGTAGTCGGCGGTCCGCCTACCTGGCGATTCGGGACCGGATCGGCTGACGACAGCCTGCTCCGCGGCAGCGCCGGAGGGCGTTCAGCCGAGCGCCAGCGCGGCACGCGCGCGGGCGAACCTCGGGTGGCGGTGGAGGCTGTTCAGCTGCCGGGGATCGCGGGAGAGGTCGTAGAGACGAAGGAGGGTTTGTCCGACACGTCGGCCTCGTCGAAGCTCGCCGGCCGCGGTAGGCGCGCCGTCGCGAATGCACCCCGGTGTCGCGGTGCGACCACCGGCGTCCCGATGCCGACTGGATCGCCCAGCTCGCGCGGGCTTCCGGTATGCGGGGCCAGGAAGGCCACCGAGAGGAAGAAGGACTGCGTAGAGCCGGCAAAGCGCTCAACCAGCTCGGCGGATCGTCGCGCGATGAAATCGGTCGAGTACCACTCCGGCTTCCTGCCGCGACCGTAGGTCCGCAGCACGCCGTTCTCGTTGATCTTGTAGGCGTAGTACCGGTAGGTGGTCGGATCGACCGTCGCGTGCCACTCATCCCACCCGCGAGGCACCTCGGTCGGGTCGTCGCGGCCATACCCGTTCATGAACTTGCCGACGTGGGCGGTGCGGTAGCCGGCCCGCCGGAGCCACGTCGGGAGCCAGTTGGAGGTCCCCGGCCGCAGCCGGCTCCATCCTGTGCGGGCGGCCGGCCTATCCGTTCCGCGGCTGGCAGCCGTGGAGGGGAATGGCCAAGCGCCCCGGGTGGGAGCCGATCGAGCCGGGCGCCACGACGCTGATCACCGCGCTCGGGCGGGCCGGCTGGTGGACCTCGTACGTCACCGACAACCCGTTCCTCGGCTACACGCGCGTCCTCGAGCCGTTCAGGCGCACGGCCGATCGCTTCGTGCGAATCGAGGGCCAGCGCGGCGAGCGGCGCCCCCGCGCGCTCGTGCCGCGCGCCGCCGCCCTCGAGCGTCTCCCGCCGGGCGCCCTGCGCAGCAGGTCACGCGTCAACTCGATCCGGCAGTACCTCGCCAACAACGGGCGAGGGAGCAACGAGCTCGAGCAGCCCGCCTCGCGGGTCTTTCGGGCGGCCGCCAAGCTGCTGCCCACCGCCAGGCGCCATGGTCGATTCGCGATGGTCGTCGACTGCTTCGACCCGCACGAGCCGTGGACGCCGCCGCGCAGGTACCTCGACATGTACGGAGATCCCGACTACCGCGGCTACGAGGTCGCAGACGTCCGCTACGCGCCTGCCTCGAGCTACCTGAGCCGGCGTCATGTCTTGCGCCTGCGAACCACATACAAGGCGTGCGTCACGATGACCGACCGCTGGCTCGGAGTCTTCCTCGATCGGCTGTGGAAGCTCGGGCTCGAGGACTCGACCGCGATCATGCTGGTCAGCGACCACGGGGTCTTCCTCGGGGAGCACGACTGGACCGGGAAGAGCCCCAGCCGGCTGCATCCCGAGTTGATTCACGTGCCGATGCTGCTGCGCGAACCAGGCGGGGCGGGCGCGGGAACCGCGAGCGACTGGTTCGCCTCCACACACGACGTCGCCCCGACCCTCGCCTCCCTCGCCGGCGTGCGCCGGCCGCGGAGCTTCGCCGGAGCCGACCTGTCCCCAATCGCCGAGGGCGCCGCGCCGGACGAGGAGCGGCCCTACGCCGCCGGCGGCTACGGCAACCACTCGTACGTCCGCGACCGCCGCTGGGCGTACACGGTCAGGAACGACTGGAGCGACGACCGGCTGTACGACCTCCGCACCGACCGCGACGAGCGCCACAACCTCGCCGATCGCCGGCCCGACGTCGTCGCAAGAATGCGCGCTCGCGTCCGGCAGGTGGCCGGTGGGCGGCCCCCGCGCTACTCGCGGGCGGCGCTCGAGGCACGGCCCCGCCGCGGCTTCTGAACACGCGAGCTGCCAGGAGGGTATATGCGCCAAGGCTGACGCATTATGCGTCCGATATGGCGCATCCGTCCCATCGTTGGGAGTACTACCGCGCTCCGCCGCGCGCCGACTATCCCTACCCACCCGCGCACGTGCACGTGAACGCCGTGTTCCGTGACGGGAGCGCCGCGGGCCGGCTTCACATCCCGACGCGCCGGTCCCGCTCGAGCTCGTGGTCTGGCATCTCCTCGCCGAGTGGGCGTCAGGCCGAGGATCGAGGACCGGCGGGGGTTGCTGAGCCGTCGATCGAGGGCTTCGACGTGCGACGGACGGTCGACTGAAGCGGGCAACAGCTGGGATGTGGCCGCTGCCGGAGCTCAGCCGGCGAGCGTGGCCGGCTGAACTCCGCGCGTACGGTCTAGCGGGTCCGGCGGCCCTCGGGTGCAGGGCCCTGGTAGCCGCTGGCCAGTCGTGCCAGCGTCAGAGCGGCGAGCAGCAGGCCGAAGTCGCGCAGGGCGATGGCGGCGGGAACGCGCCTGGGACTCGCCTACTGCTCGGACACGAGGTCGCGGAGGCTGCTGTATTCCTCGCGGCAGGCGGGGCAGCCCTCGAGGTGGGCGCGCATGCCCGGTATCCGGTCGTCGGCGTCGGCGCCCTGCGACTCGAGGTCGACGTACTCGTCGAGTCGGTCGAAGCACTCGTCGCAGAGCAACTCTGGGTCGGCGGGGCCGAGCAGCCGTCTGAGCGGGTCGTGGTCTCTGTGCTCGTTCATGGTGCGTCTCGCTAGATCGAGTCGAGCGTGAATCCCCTCTGGCTGAGATCGGAGCGCAGCTTCCTGCGCGCGTCGTGCAGCGTCTTGTACAGCGCGCCGCGGGTCGTGTTCAAGCGTTCGGCGAGGACGTCGATAGGGACGTCGTTGAGCGCGAGTGCGACGAGCACCTCGCGCTGGTGCTCGGTCAGGTGACGATCGATGGCCTGCGTGAGCGCCTGCAGCACTTCGGTGGTCTCGGTCTGGCGTTGGGGGCTCTGGCCGGCGTCGGCCATCAGCGGCCAGACCTCCGGCTCGAGCACGACCTCGCGTTCCTGCCAGGCCCGGCGGCGCAGGCGTACCCCGGCCTCGAGCAGCGCGAACTTGTAGGCCCAGGTCGTGAAGCGGCTCGCGCCGCGGTAGTCGTCCAGCTTCGCGAGCACGGCGACGAGCGCATCGTCGGCTGCCTGGAGAGCTATGTCGTCGAGTTCCTCGCCGCGCACGTGCGACAGGGCGGTGTGGCGGCGCGAGACCTCGAAGCGGGCCGCTCGCAGGAGCAGTTCGTGCAGGCGTCCGACCGCTGCGTCGCGCTCGGCCCCTTTGGCGCTCAGCGCGCGCAGCCACTCGCGGGAGTCGGCCTGCGCGCGGTCGGGCCGGCTCGTTGCCGCGCTGATTGCCGGGCGCGAGGTCATCCGGGGCGTGAGGCTAATGCCTGCTGTGGGTCTCACAGATCACGCCCCTTCGTGGTCGAGCGGCGCCAGGATGCGTGCGGCGAGTGGCGGTGGGCAGCCGCGGTCGACCAGCCCGATCAGCGCGTGCAGGTCCACGTCCTCGCGCGCGAGCTGCTCCACCAGCTCGCTGTGGAAGCCGGCCCGGCGCAGGCGCGCGCAACGCCATGCGACGATGTCGGGCGCCGTGTGGGGGGTCGCGGCGCCTTCTGGGCTGCTGAGGTCCACGCCTTCTTAGCGCGGCCGGGCGAGCCCTTCTTACCATCCCGGGCTCGAGGGGTCCGGACTCGTGCCCGCGGTTCGGTGGCCGCGCTCGAGCGCGACGAGCGCCTCCGACGCGGCGCCCGCGAGCGACCGGTCCCCGCCGTCGTGGTACAGCGGACTCCGAGAGTCGCCGATGATCAGCGATGTCATCGCCAGGCCCTCGACCCCGAGGGGCCGGCTGGCGCCGACGCACTCGGCGAGTCGCAGAAGCAGCTCCCGGTTTGCCTGGATCTCGGTGGCGCCGGATCGCCGTGCGAGCGGGTCAGGCTGCCTGCTGGCCAGCTCGACCGCGCCGAGCAGCACGCATGCGAGGCGCGCCCGAGTACTCGCGGAGCCGAGCTGTCCGACCCGAAGGCTCAACTCGTCGCTCTGCATCGGATCCACGCCCTCCGCGAGCTGTCGGTCGAGGTCGTATGCGCGCCGCCGGGTGCGCCAGTGAAGCCGCACGCCGCCGAGGACCAGGCCTCGCCATCGTCGCGGCAGGCGGCGGCGCTGCAGCCGTCGAGGTGAGCTGATCCCGGCCTTCACCATGGGGCACGGTCTCCTCGTATCGCCGCGTGCTCTGCCGCGGGCGAGAGACGCTGGTCGTCGGTTCGTCCTGCTGCCGGGCGCCGCGTGGTGATCGGCACGACCGTCGATCGCCCGTCGCGACAAACGCGGGCACAGCGGGCGAACGCGGCGGCGACATCGTGCAGCGTCCCCATGAGACCGGCCTCTCGCTCGCGGGAGAGTCCGCCGGCCTGGAGCGGCGCGGGGGGTTGCGAGCCGCGCGTGCGCCGGCGCACGACGATGCCCGCTGAGGCGTCGCCGGCCAGCTGATACCAGGCCGCGCTGAGCACCTTGAGGGCCTCCTCCGAGGAGGCGAGGGCGTCGGATATGCCCGCACAGCTCCCGGGCCTTCCAGCGGCCGCATGGAACGCTCGCGCGGCGTCGACGAGTTCGGCCGCCCGGTCATCGAGGGTGTCCGCTGTGTTTGTGTCGACAATTGTCGTCGCGTTGCTGGGCATGTGGGTCCCGCCTTACGCCGCTGCCCGAAGCTCCTGCCGGACCAGTGACGGCGCGATCGTCAGCAGCACGTGGTCGCCGGCGACCGGGCCGGCGTCGACGATCTGGTTCCACCGCAGCCCGAAGTCGCTGCGTTCGAGCTCGCCCTTCAGCTCGAGCGCCAGGCGTTCGCTGCCCCACGGGTCCCGCGCCGTCCCTTGGACGGTCGCCTCGAGCGTGATCGGGCGCGTGACGCCCCGGATCGTGATCTCGCAGAGCAGGCGGTAGCGGCCGTCGGCGGTCTCCCGGAGGGCGCGGAGCGCGAGCCTGATCTCGGGGTGGCGGTCGACGTCGAAGAAATCGGGCGAAAGCAGATGGCCGTCGCGTTGCGGATCGCCGGTGTCGAGGCTCTCGACCTTGACGGTGCCGTGTGCCAACACGTCGCCGGTGACGTCCTGGATCGTCAGCGCTCCTTCGAACTCGCGGAAGCGGCCCTTGACCGTGGCGATCATCAGGTGCTTGACGGCGAACTCGACCGCCGAGTAGCGTGGATCTATGGTCCAGTGGCCGGGAGGGGCGATCGCGTGCTCGGTGTGCTTTTCGACTGCTGTGCGCATTGGTTGCCTCTAGAGCTCGCGTGACGGAATCTCGCCGCGGACGGTGAGCCATCGCGTGTCGGTGTAGGCGGCGATGTCCGCGTCGGCGCCGTGGCCGACCGCGCCGGCCGCCGGCTCGATGACCGAGTTCTCACCGCCGGCGAGCCGCGCTCCCGCGTGGGGCTGCGCCTGTGTCGTTGGGGGTGCCGTAACTGTCATGGGCTGATGCTTCCGCGTGGCGGCCGAGGTGGCCATGGGTCCCATTGGCCATCTGGTCCGACCCGAAATGTGCAGCGGCCGGTTCCGGCCTCGACACACGCCGCACCTTGGTCTCGATGCACCCGAGCAGGTCGTGGTAGGAGTCGCAGAAGGAGCGCACCCCTTCGCGCTCGAGCTCGGCGGTGACGGCGTCGAGGTCGACGCCTGCGCCGCGTGCGCGGCGCAGAGTCGCGTTGGCGGCGCCGGCGATGCCGATTGCCTGGTCGACCTCGCCGTGGTCGGCGAAGGCCCGGAGCGTACCTTCGGGCATCGTGTTGACGACATCGCGAGCGATCAGCTTTTCGACATAGAGGACGTCCGAGTAGGCCGAGTTCTTGGTGCCGGTGCTCGCCCAGAGCGGCCGCTGTGGCCGCGCGCCCGCAGCGCGTAGCGCGCGCCAACGGTCGTCGGCGAGCCAGGGCTCGTCGCCGAACCTGTCGAGGTAGCGGGCATAGGCCCAGCGGGCGTTGGCCATCGCGACGCGGCCGCGCAGGCTGGAGTCGGCCGGAAGGAGCGGGTCGGCCTTGGCGTCGACGCGCGAGACGAAGAACGAGGCCACGGAGGCGATCGCGTGGACGGAGTCGCCGGAGGCAAGACGTCGCTCGAGGCCGCTCATGTAGGCGTCGATCACCTGCTCGTAGCGGGCCACGGAGAAGAGCAGGGTGATGTTGACGTTGACGCCTTGGGCGGTGAGCTCCTCGATTGCGGGAATGCCGGCATCGGTGGCCGGGACCTTGATCATCGCGTTGGGCCGTTCGATCCGGGCCCACAGCTCGAGCGCTTGCTCGATCGTGGCGTCGCTGTCGCCGGCGAGGTCTGGCGTGCACTCGAACGAGACGAAGCCGTCGCGCCCGTCGCTGTCGTCGTAGGCGGGGCGCAGCAAGTCGGCGGCCCGGCGGATGTCCTCCAGCGCCAGCTCGAAGAACAGCTGCTGCGGGTCGCGCACGCCGGAAGCGGCGGCGCCGCGGAGCTGGTCGTCGTAGCTGTCGGACCCGGTGATGGCCTTCGCGAAGATCGTGGGGTTGGAGGTCGCGCCGGTCACCGCGTAGTCGGCGATCAGCCTGGCGAAGTCGCCGCTGTCGAGCAGCTCGCGCGAGAGCGTGTCGAGCCAGATCGAGACCCCCGCGTCGCGGAGCGCTTGGAGGCGGTTCATGTGATGGCCTCTCCAGTGACGGCGGCGAGCTCGTCGAGCGAGACGTCGGGGTCGGCCAGGCGCCGGTCATCGACGGCCACGCGACCCCCGATCAGGCGCTTGATGGGATCGCTGACGTCCCAGACGTTGACGTTCATGCCGGCCACCACGCGATCCTCGACCAGCCAGAAGGCGACGAACTCGCGGCTGGCGGGATCCCCCCTGAAGGCGACCCGGTCCCAGCTGCGGGCGAAGCCCGTGTACTCCATGCCGACGTCGTACTGGTCCGAGAAGAAGTAGGGCAGGCGCTCGTACGCGATCGGCTCCCCGAGCATGCTGCGAGCGGCGGCCGGCGCCTGGTTCAGCGCGTTGGCCCAGTGCTCGACACGGATGCGCTCGCCGTAGAAGGGGTGGTGGGCGTTCGCGACGTCACCGGCGGCGAACACGCCGGGCGCGCTGGTCTGGAGCTGCTCGTCGACGAGGACGCCGTTGTCGACCGCGATGCCCGCCTGGTCGGCAAGCGCGGTGCGCGGTTGCACGCCGATGCCCACGACGACGAAGTTGCATTCCAGCTCGCGCCCGTCGCTGGTGCGGACACGCTCGACCGCCTTGCCGCCGTCGAAGGACTCGACGCCGGTGCCCATCAGCATCCGCGCGCCCCGGTCGGTGTGGATGTCGCGGTAGATGGCGCCGACCTCGGCGCCCATCACCCGCTCGAGCGGGACCGAAGCCGGATCGAGCACAGTGACCTCGAGGCCGCGCTGGCGGGCGGAGGCTGCCACCTCGGCGCCGATCCAGCCTGCCCCGATGACGATGACCGCGCCGCCGCGGTCGAGCCGTTCGCGCAGCGCGTCCGAGTCCTGGACGCTGCGCAGGTAGTGAATGCCGTCCAGCTCGCTGCCGGGAATCGCCAGCCGGCGAGGCTCGGCCCCCGTGGTCAGCAGGAGGCGGTCGTAGCGCAGCCGCTCGCCGTCGTCGAGCTCGAGCTCGCTGTTTGACGTATCGAGGCGCTCTGCCGTGCGGCCGAGGCGCAGGTCGATGTCATGCTCGGCGTAGAAGCCCTCGTCGTGGACGTAGACCTTCTCGCGCCCGGCCTCACCGCGCAGGTAGTCCTTCGACAGCGGCGGCCGCTCGTATGGACGCTCGTCCTCCGAGCCGATCAGCACGACGCGCCCGTCGAAGCCCTCCTGGCGCAGCGTCTCGGCGGCCTTGGCGCCGGCGAGGCTGGCGCCGACGATGACATGGGTCTGGTCACTGGTCATTGGATGTCCTCGTGGTAAGGGCCAGGAACTCCTGGCGGGTGCGAGGGTCGTCGCGAACCAGGCCGCGCAGCGCCGAGGTCACGGTCTTGGCGCCGAGCGTCTGCACGCCGCGCAGCGACATGCACAGGTGCTCGGCCTCCAGGACGACCCCGACGCCCTTGGGCTCGAGCTCGCGCTGGAGCCAGTCGGCGATCTGCGTTGTCAGCCGCTCCTGGATCTGGAGGTCGCGTCCGAAGAACTCGACGACGCGGCCGAGCTTGCTGAGGCCGATGATCCGCTCGCCCGGCAGATACCCGACGTGCGCCACCCCGTGGAAGGGGAGCATGTGATGCATGCAGAGAGAGTGGAACGGGATGGCCCGCGCCACGACCAGTTCGTCGTAGCCGTCCTCGTTGGGAAAGGTGGTCGCCCGAAACGGCTGTGGCGTCAGCAGCTCGACGTAGGCGTCGGCGACCCGGCGAGGCGTCTGCTCGAGCGCCCCGGCGTCGACATCGGCGCCGACCGCCCGGAGCAGCTCGCGAGCCGCGCGCCGCACTGCGGCATGGTCGACGCGCCGGGGCCGGCTATCGGCGTAGGACGGTTCCGCCAACGCAAGCCCAGAGCTGCAGTGATCGTTCAGGCTCATGCCAGCTTTGCGCCCCGAGCGCCCGAGTTCTTACCCGACTGAAGCTGCGGACCCCATCGCGAGCCGGTAAGAGATCGGCTCGTGGCGACGCCCAGTACATATGGACGTTCGCCTGAAGCGCGCGTATGAGCCTGCGGCACCAGCAGACGGCCATCGCGTGCTGATCGACCGGCTCTGGCCGCGTGGGGTCTCGCGCCCGCGCGCAAGGCTCGATGGCTGGGAGAAAGAGCTTGCCCCGAGCACGGAGTTGAGACGGTGGTTCGGGCACGAGCCGAGACGCTTTGAGGACTTTCGCCGCCGCTACATCGAAGAGCTCCGCAGCGAGCGACCGCGGCTTACGGCCCTCCG
>JBOGXS010000131.1:0-12095 GCA_050693815.1 Thermoleophilaceae bacterium
GGGGTCGAAGGTCGCGGCGCAGCCGCCGGCCGGGTCGCCGCTGCGCGCCGAGCAGTTGTACAGCCCCAGCGCCGAGCGCACGTAGTGCCCGCGCTGGTCCACCCCGTTCACGGAGTTCGCGTAGAAGAAGATGAAGCGCATCAGCTCCTCGACGCCGCCCGAGGCGTCGAAGCTGCCGAAGGCGCCCGCGAGGTCGGTGGCCGCCGGCCGCAGCGGATCCGACAGCTCGCGCAGGTCGCGCACCAGCGGCCGGATCGCCGGGAAGACGCGCCTGCCCTCCTCGGCGAAGTCCCCGAGCGTGACGAGCGCCGGGATCGCGGCGTCCGTGAACGGCCCCAGCCGCCGCACGGTCTCGTTGATCGCCGGCGCCTCGGCACCCAGGCTCTCCAGCGCCGGCGTCATCTGCGCGGCGAAGGCGCTGAAGCGGTCGGCCGTCGGCTCGAGCTCGCGCAGGAACGGCGGCAGCCGCTCGAAGTTGCGCTCGATGTCCTCGCCGCGCTCGGCCGCCGCCGCGGCCGTGGCGCCCGCATGGTCGATGAAGCCGGCGGTCTCCTCGCGGCGCGGCGCCCACTCGCGCAGCACCGCGTCGGACTCGTCCACGAGCCGGGCGAGCAGGCGGTCCTGCCCGGCGAGGACGGCGATCACCTCGTTCAGCTCGCGCAGCGCCGGGTTGGCGCGCCGCAGGGCCGCGCGCAGCCGCTCGCCGTTCCCCGCCAGCCCGGCCCCCAGCTCGCCGATGATCAGGCGGAAGCGCTCGCGCACCGGCAGCCGCATGATGTTGTTGATGAGGTCCGGCGCGATCGGCGTCGTCGTGTTCTGCACCGGCAGCAGGTGCTGCCCCTCGCCGCGGCCCGCCTCGATCTCCTCGAGCGGCGGCGGGGGCGGGCCGCCGCCCTCGCGCACCTGCGTCGGCTCGCACTCCACGTACTGCTCGCCGATCAGCGACTGCAGGCGGATCTGGCAGTGCGCGTCGCGCCGGAAGGGGACGAACGCCGGGTCCTCGATCAGGAGCACCACGGCCGCCCGGTTGTCGCGCGTGAGGTCGACGTCGTCGATCTTGCCGACCGTCACGCCCGCGACCCTCACGTCCTCGCCCGCGATGACGAAGCTGGCGTTGTCGAAGACCGCGCGCACCCGGTAGCCGCCGTCCTCGCCTCCGCCGGCGGCGGCGGCGAGCGAGCCGAGCAGGAGGCCGACGGCGAGCGCACCGAGCAGGACCCGCCTCAGGCTCACCGCGCCGCCCCCGGGGTCTGCGACGGGTCGCAGTCGGCGTTCGCCAGCTCGCCCACGTCCACGAACGGCGCCGAGCCGTCGGCCGGCGCGGGCGCCGCCGCCCCCGGGCAGCGCCGCAGGTTGCCGAACGACAGGTGGGGACTGGCGCCGCGCCGCGCGGGCGACTTGGGCTCGAGGTGCCCGCCCTCGTCGTCGTCCACGAACTCGAAGGCGTCGAACACCGCCATGGACCGCACGTAGTGGCCGTTCGCGTCGTACGGTGCGATCGCCTGGCCGAAGCTCCGCAGCCACGCGGTCAGGTCGGGCACGTACGGGCGGGCGAAGCCGAAGATCGGCGTGGACTCCCTCAGCGCGCGCTGGGAGCGCGGCAGCGCACGGCGCGACAGCTTCGCCAGCGGAGGCAGGTCGCGCATCGCGTCGTAGAGGTCGTTGCCCTCGCCCGGGCTGTCGAACATCACCCGCAGGCGGCGAAACGTGGGCACCGACCGCCGCAGGAACGGCCGCAGCTCGCGCATGAACTCGGGGAGCACGCGCGCGGAGGGCTCGCTCTCGACGACGAAGCGCTCGATGTCGTCGAGCGCCGGGCGCAGCGCCACGAACGTGTCGCTGCCCTGGCGCAGCGCGGGGGGCAGCTCCGAGAGCGTGCGCGAGAGCGCCTCGGTGTCCGACCCGATCGCCCGCGCGGTGGCGCCCGCGTTGCCCACCAGCTCGGTGAGCTCGGTGCGGCGCTCCGACAGGGCGCCCATCGCCTTGGACGTCTCCACGAGGAACTGCTCGAAGGCGCGGCTGTCGCGATTGACCTCCTCGACCAGGTTCGTGACCGCGACGATCGAGGGTGCGAAGTACCGCGCGGAGCGGTTGGCGTCACGCTCGTTGCCCTCGTACCAGTCCGCGAAGCCGTGGATCACGCCCTCCAGGCCGCGGCGGGTGGGCGGGTCGAGCGCGTTGAAGAGCTGGTCCAGCTCGACGATCGAGGTCGTGTTGTCGGAGTCGATCGTCGCGCCGTCGTCCAGCTCCGCGCGGAAGTTGGGGCCGGGGTGCACGTCGACGTAGCGGTTGGCGATCCCGATCAGCGACTGGGCGCGGATGGTGGCCGTGGTCCCCTGGTGCAGCGGAGCCCGGTCGTCCTCGACCGAGACGGTCACCTCGGCGCGACCGTCCGGCGTCAGCTCGATGGCGTCGACCACGCCGGCGTGCGTCCCCCCCACCCGCACGATGTCGCCGTTTACCAGCTGGCCGGCGTTCTGGAAGACGAAGCGGTAGCTGTGCGCGCTGTCGCGGGTCGCGACCACGAGCAGCAGGGCGGCGAGCCCGAGCACCAGCGCGGCCACGGCGATCCAGCGCCCCGAGTGTCCGGACGCGGCAGTCTCGCTTGTGGGCTCGCGCAAGTCGTCTCCTCCGAGGGGGCGCAGGGGACCAGCGTGGGGCGCCTCCTTCGGAATCGTATACGTAGGCGTTTTCAATTGCCAGAGACCTGGCGCGTGCGGTCGGCTTGGCGACTTCCGGCGCCCGAGCGGACCGCAACCCTCCGCCCCTCATTGCGGACCGCAACCCTCCGCCCCTCCCGGTGTTCTAAGAACAACAGCGTTTGCATAACCCGAGGCGCTGCGCTAGCGTGGGTTGCGACGGGAGAGCCGCCGCCCCGCGGCGAGCGTCGAGCACGAAGAGGAGAGATACATGCGCAAGGTCGTAGCTCCGACGGCGGGCCTGCTCGCCCTGGGAGTCCTCCTGGTGGCCCCCTCGGTGGCCCAGACCCCGGCCACCGAGATCACGGTCAAGACCAAGGTCTCGCCGAACAAGGCGGGCACCAAGAAAAAGCCGCGCGGCGTGACCCTGTCCGGCACGGTCACCTGGGACAGCGAGGAGGGCTTCGAGCCGCCGATCATCACCGGGGCCCGGGTCCTCTTCCCGAAGGGCTCGCTCTACAACGGCAGGAAGTACCCCAAGTGCTCGGTGGCGCAGCTCAACCGCAACGGCCTGGGCGGCTGCCCGAGGAAGTCGATCATGGGCAAGGCCAGGGCCGTCGCCTTCGCCGACACCGAGATCACTCGCCCGAAGGTCACGATCGTCAACGGCGGCGCCCGGCGCGTGTGCCTCTACACGGTGATGAACAACCCGGCCCGCGTGCGCGCCTGCGTGCCCGGCAAGATCAAGAAGCTGCGCAGCAGGAAGTGGAAGTACCAGCTCACGCTCAGGGTGCCCGAGGTGCTCCAGGTCGTGGCCGGGATCCCCATCGCGCTGCGCAAGTTCACCTACAAGGCCGGCGGCAAGCGCTGGGCGAAGGACTGGCTCGCCACCACGAGCTGCCCGAGGAACCGCAGATGGCCGTACCAGGTGGAGACGTTCTACCTCTACAACGACGGCACCACCGAGTCGTCGACCTACGCCGACTCGATCCGCTGCCGTCGCTGACGGCTTCGCCCCTCCGCGGCTTGAGCGGGGAGGCGCCAACAGCAAGAGCGCCCGCCTCCTGGCGGGCGCTCTGCTTCGCCATCCGAATTACAGCGCTGCCCCGATGCGGGTCGGTTGCCACCGGGGCCGGGCTCAATATACACGCCGACGTTTTTAGCGTCAAGCCGAGCGCGCTCACCAGGTGGGTCACGGCTCCGCTGGCGCGGTCGAGCCCGTAGCGATCGAGGTGGTAGGCGATGCCGTCCTCGACGGACACCCCGCCGTCCTGCTCGATGCGCATGACGTCGTAGTAGTCGCGCAGCTCGCCGCGCTCGTTAAGTCTAGGGGCGAGCGGAGCTTCGCGACAACCTCACGCCCTACGACACCACATACATCGCACTCGCCGAAGCACTGAACACATCCCTGCTGACCGCTGACCGACGTTTCACCCACGCGCCCGGAGCCAGTGCGAGATGGAGCTGCTCCTGAGGTTCGTCCGACGCGAGAACTGGCAGATCCGTCGGTGGAGCGCGTCGCTCATCACGCCGCGCCCTGCTTGACGAAGGCGCAAGAGTCGCGCGGACTGTCGGCCCTGTGCGATGCGCCGCGTCAGCGGTCGTAGACGTCCCGTCGGTGGCCGAGCGTGACAACGACGACCAGGAGCACGTCGTCGGCAACCGTGTAGATGATGCCGTAGTCGCCGACTCGCACCCGCAGGCCCGGTCGTCCGCGCAACGCGCGCGCGGCCGGTGGACGCGGGTCGTCGGCCAGCAATGCGATGACACCCTGCACGCGGTGGCGAACCTGCGGGTCGAGCCTGCGCAGCGCCCGGGCCGCGGCCGGGCGCAGCTCGATCCGATAGCGGCTCACTCCCAGCCGAGGTCGGCCTTGGCCTGCTCCCAGGGAATGTTCGGACCTTCCTCGGCCATCGCAGCATCGAACGCCGCGGCGTCCTCGGCATCCTCGAGCGCTGCCATCAGCCGCGCATAGCGCTCCGGGCTGATCAGCACGGCCGCCGGACGCCCGTAGCGTTCGAGGAAGACCGGCTCGGTACGCGCGCGCTCGACCGCGTCGGGGAGGTTGTCGCGCGCTGCGCTGATGTTGAAGGTCGCCACGGCGAAAGCGTACAACTTCCCGCGAGTCTCGTACAATCATGTCCGCTCGCGCTCATCCTCGGCCTTGAGAGCAAGCTCGCGACTTGCGAGCGGAGCGAGCTGCGGACGGACGGCGCGCTGTTCCAGAACAGGTGCCGCAGTCGACCGGGCACGCGCCCGTCGCGCTCGTCGCGGCGGGGCGGCTCGACACGGGCCGGCAGCGGCGCGAGCTCCTCCCAGCGCTCCGAGTGACGGTTGGCGTGGAGCATCTGCACACGGCGGGCGCGGCCGGCTGCGATCGACGTCGACTCCCGCCGCACCAGGACCCGCGGAACGCTGGTGCCAAGCTCCGCCGCCAGCGCGGAGATTCCACGGTGGCGATCCGCGCCGGTAGGCCGCCCGACTCGCCCAGCTCGCGGAGGCATTCG
Organism: Thermoleophilaceae bacterium; assembly: GCA_050693815.1. Lineage (GTDB taxonomy): Bacteria > Actinomycetota > Thermoleophilia > Solirubrobacterales > Thermoleophilaceae > JACVRW01. The sequence continues at coordinate 5,147 of JBOGXS010000131.1, forward strand.
ACGCGCTCGGATTCGAACGCGCCCAGAGATCGCGGAACCGCTCGCCTCAAACCGCCGCCGCTGACGGGCGAAGGAACGACCCGCGTCAGCCCACCGAGCGCAGATCGATCGCTTCGTCCTGGAGTGATGCGCTGACAGGGCCGCGGCGGCGGACCTCCCGGCAGCTACCCGCAGCCTGTTGCGACGTCGAGGGCTTCGCACACCGCGTGCATCTTCGCGCCGCTCAGCCGCGTGATCGGTTCGGTCAAGAGCGAGCGCGGGACCGTGCGGAGGCTGTCGAGGCTGATTGCACACTCCACGGGCATGCCGTCCGCGGTACCGACCCGAACTTCGCTTGGGATATCGCGAATCGTGCGAGTGACCAGCGCCACCACCACGTTGCGCATAGCCGGGATCGCCTCCTCCCGGGTGAGCACGCACGCCGGGCGGCGCCCCTCATCAGCCAGTTCGAGCCAGCGGACCTCACCCCGGTTCACCACGGTTCCTCGCGAACCGCCGCGCGGGCGTTGGCCTCGGCCCAAGCTTCCTCTTTGCTGGTCTGCGGATGGCGCCGGTAGCCCTCGACGATCCTGCGGTCGATCTCCGCCTCCAGCTCCTCGCTCAGATACCCCTCGATCGCTTCCCTGATCAGCGTCGAGCGCGAACGCCGCTCTCGCGCCGCCCGCTCATCCAGTCGCGCGAGCAGGTCGTCGGTGAGCTGGACGAGGGTCTGGGTGCGCGTCATCGAGCATATGGTAGCAAATGGTCGAGGGCGGCCGCCCTCCTGCTCGGCCTGGGCATCGACCCGGTCGAGCACCCGCTCGAGATCGCGCCTGGGCTTGCAGTGCGCGGCGCTACCAGCGCCGCTGGAGCCGGAGCCGCCGCACCCGTAGGTCTGGGGGAACCGGCCTGCGGGTCGCGGCGGGGCCTGGTCGCCCGGTCGGCGAGCCACCACGGCCCGTGAGGCGCGCACCGCGACATCCGCTCGCCGCGCTGGCCCGCGTTGCCGCGCTGGCCGTCGCCGGACTCGGCGCGGCTGTCATCGCCGGCTCCGGCGGCGCCGACCTGCCCGACGGCGCCGTCGCACGGGTGCTACGATGCCCCTCATGGCCAGACGCATCACCCAGCGACAGCTGCGCAATGGAAGTGGCGAGATCATGCGAGCACTGGATCGGGGAGAGTCCTTCGTCGTGACCCGCAACGGTGTGGCAGTCGGTGAGCTGGTGCCACTACGCCGGCGCCGGTTCGTCACGGCAGACGCGGCAGCGGCGACGTTTAGCGGCGCTCCAGGAATCGACGTTGAGCGGTTCCGAGACGACATCGACGCCCTCGTCGACCAGAACCCGACGCCGCGTGCCTGAGCCACGCCGCGCGCTTGGCATGGTCGACACCTCGGTCGTGATCGACCTCGAGCGAGTCGATCGCGCCAGCCTGCCCGAGGAGCTGGCGATCTCGGCCGTCACGCTGGCCGAGCTCGCCGCCGGCCCTCATGTCACCCCCGACGAGGCAGAGCGAGCACGCCGCCAGGACAGGCTGCAGCGCACCGAAGCCACGTTCGAGGCAGTGTCCATGGACGCAGCCGCGGCACGCGCGTTCGGACGCATCTACGCAGCGGTCGTGGCCGCTGGCCGCAAGGCACGCGGCAGGCGGACGCTCGACCTGTTGATCGCCGCCACCGCCCTCTCCGCAGACCTTCCGCTGTACACGCGCAACCCCGACGACTTCAAGGACCTGACAGGCATGGTCGAGATCCACACAGTCGAGGTTCTCGACCAGTAGACCACCTGCCTCCGGCCAGCGGGCGGCTGCTTGCCGCCAAGCGGCTCAGGCGCCCGTCGAAGCGGGGGCCGGCTCGAGCGTCTCGATCAGCTGGCCAAGCCGCAGGCGGACGTGCTCCGGGGCGCAGGGCTCGCAGGAGCGGCGCGAGCGTGCGGCGCTCGACGCCCTCAACGAGCGGCTCGACGCCGAGTACAGCGCCAAGACGGTGTGCGCGGACGAGTTCAGGGTCGCGCGGTGTGGCTAGCCGAGCCGCACGCAGCCGCGCGCAAGTATGAAACACACCGTTGGCTCTGAACCGCTCGCGCGAGTATCGTTCGGTGTAGTGGCTCGCAGTGCCCCACCCATCCCAGCGGGGCGCATTCGGCTTCCATCTGGTCGCCATGGCCTCCCGCGCGCGTACGTGGTGCGCGACGAGCCAGGGCCAACGTGGGGCTGGCGCCTGAGGATCCGCGAGGCGATCGCGAGCTCCTCGAGTATGACGGCGTAGTCATGTTGCCGATCAACCCTCACTCCGCAGCGGCACTCGCCGTCCCCCACTACCGCGTGAGCAGCCTGTAGGCGGCGCGGGCACGGGCGAGCTGCTCGTCCGTGAAGCGGTTGCGGAGGTCGGGCTCGGACAGCCGCAGACGGTCGCCGGCATCGCGCAACCAGCTCCGTTCCCTGCCCTTGAGCTCACCGGCGAGTGCAACGGGGTCCTCGACGCAGGCCAGCAGCAAGGTGAGATCCTCGCGGTCCTGGTCGCGGTGCTTCTTGCGGATGGCGCGCGCCTTGAGCAGGACGGCCCCCAGGAGGCATGGGGCGCCGAGATCCCGACGAAGTAGAGCTCCGGTTCTGGGTGCGGGCCATGAAGGCGAACTTACGACCTGACGTGCCGCAAGGTCACTTTCGGCGAGCTTGACTCACGCCAGGTCAGCCCAGCGCCGCTCCATGTCCAGCACACCGAGCTGGTTGTTGCCGATGCGGGCACTGCGGCGGTCCACCTGCTCGGCAAGGTCGAGCGCCACAGCGGCGTGCGGCACGCCTGCGCCAGAGAAGGGCCACAGGCCGTCCGGGATCACTCGCAGGGCGACATTGCCATTGACCTTCCGGGGTTCGAGCGCCCACTCATCCACAGCCGAGGCGAGCGCCTCGGCCGCCACGTAGGCATCGACCTCCTCACCGGCGGCGAGGCCGAGGTCATGGGATGCGGCAGCGCTGGCCCCCGTGGCCGCGAGCCGGTCGGAAGAGACCAGCCGGCGAAGAACCCCTGGATGGCCATAGAAGTTCAGCACCTGTGCCCGCTGGCGTAGCCTGGAAATGAGGCCGATGAGGCCCCTCGCGTTGAGCAGATTCTGCACGTACCGGACCTTGGAAGGCGCCAGCCAGAAAGCGGGCTGTCCGGAGGCGAGCGCCAAGGCCGCCCAAGCGTTATGCGGGTTCAGCTGCCTTCCGCGCGCATTGGGAAGGCGCTGCCGCGCTCGCAGGCTCTCATCGAGGACCAGCCATCGCCCGCCGACCTTCTCGCCGCTGAGCTGGCCGTGCACCAGCATGGCCCGCACCCGCGAAGGGTTGAGCGACAGCTGCTCGGCTGCTTCGGACACCGACACGAAGTCTCCCGGCGCCATTGCCCCAGCAAATATAGCGCTTTCGCTACGTTTGACTATCTCGGCTACATCCCGGACTTCCTCGCGCGGGCTGGCCGCACCGTCTCTGGCGACGAGATCCGCCGCAAGTACGGGTGAGCGCCGAGGGCGCCTGGGGCCTCCGCTACACCCGGCGCGCCGAGAAGGACCTGCGTCGCCTCGATCCTCCGGTCAGGCGTCGGGTGGTCGCGGCGGTCGAGCGCCTTGCGGCCGGCGACGAGCGTGCCGATGTCCGCGGGCTGGCAGCACGGGAGGCGAACCGCCTTCGTCACGACGAGGACAGGCGCCTCATCGTCGCGATGCGCGTGCTGCCTCGTGGGCGCGCCTACGAGCGCTGACCCCGGCCCCGGTGCCCGAGGAAGTCGACGGTGTTGCTCGGCATCGAGCGGGGGGCCTTGCCGACAAGCAGATCGCCCAAGAGCTCGGCATCCGGCTCCCGACCGTGAAGACCCACACCAGCTCGATCTACGGCAAGCTCGGTGTCCTCCCGCGCAGCGGCCGTGCACGCCGCCCGCGGGGTCGGGCTGCTGTGATCCATCGCCGTCTGCGTATGTACACTTGTCTGACAGTGGACAGCTTCGGCATACGAGAGCTCCAGCGCCGCGGCGGCGAGATCGTCGGCCGCGTGCAGGAGACCGGACGGCCGGCGCTCGTCACACGCCACGGCAAGCTCGCGGCGGTGCTCGTCCCTATCGACGACGACTCCCTCGAGGAGTTCGCGTTCGCACACGTCCCCGAGTTCGCGCGCTCGCTCGATGACGCCGAACGCGATCTCGCCGAGGGCCGCCTGCTCGACGGCGACCAGTTGATCGAAGCCACTGAGGAGTGAGCGCCGGCCGGGTCCGCTATGCCCGCCAGGTTGCGCGGGACCTGCGGCGCCTCGGCCTTGACGCCGCCCAGACTCGGCGCAGGATCGAACGGGCTCTAGGCGACCAGGAAGTCGCGCCCAACGCCGACGACAAGCCCCTGCGCGGCCGCAGGCCGTGGCGACGCCTGCGGTTGGGTGATCTGCGCGTGATTTGGCGCGAAGCGACCCTCGACGATCAGCCGCTCCGGCTCGTCGCGCGGATAGTCCGCCGCGGAGAGCTGGAAGCGGCTGTGCGCAAGCTGAGCTGAGACCGGAGATCGAGCGAAGAGGGCGCCGGACCTCCCGGCCGCTACCTGCAGGAAGCGGAGAACGCCCTGCGGCTGCTCAACTCCCGCCGAGACGACCCCGTGGTGAGACGGCTCGACTCGGCGCCCGAGGATGACGAGCTGTCCCTGAGAGAGGCCCACCCGTTCCCGTCCGGTGCCGTGCTCGCCAGTTACACGCCACTCCAGTGCGAACAGAGCGTCCGCCCGATTCAAGCCGCGCGTCACTGCGACGCAGACAGCACCGCACCATGATGCTAGGCTGGCCACATGCGTACGACCGTGACGTTGTCGGATGACACCGCCGCCGCCGTCGACCGCATGCGGGCGGAGCGCTCGATCGGCGTCAGCGAGGCGGTCAACGAGCTGATCCGCGCCGGGCTCATCCGGCCGGAGGTCGAGGAGGCGTTCTCCGCTACGACCTATCCCATGCGCGCGCGGCTCGACCTGAGCAATATCGCGGATGCGATCGAGGAGCTCGAGGGCCCGGGCTGGCGCTGATCGGCGATGCTCGTCGACGCGAACCTGCTGCTGTTCGCCACCGATGAGAGCAGTCCGTTCCACGTCGCCGCGCGGGATTGGCTGACAGAGCGCCTCAACGGTCCGAGTCGGGTCGGGCTGCCGTGGCAGACGATCGGCGCCTTTCTTCGCATCAGCACGCATCCGCGGGCGTTCGAGGCGCCGTTGAGCCCCGCCGACGCGTGGGGGCTGGTATCGACTTGGCGTGCGCGCGGGGTCACATGGACACCCGCGCCGGGCCCTCGCTACGCGGACATACTCGGTGACCTGATCGCTCGTCATCACGCTCGCGGCAACATCGTCACCGACGCCCAACTCGCCGCGCTCGCACTCGAGCACGGGCTGACGCTCTACTCGGCCGACACCGACTTCGCTCGTTTCACCGAGATCAGGTGGGAGAACCCGGTCGCGCCGGCTTGAGTGTCACGGTGCTGCCGCGCCAGCCTGGCGGCTTCTCGGCTTGGGTTGGTCGATAGCGTTTGATAGTAGGCGCTGAGCGTGGGTTCATCGCACGGCTCGCCGGTGGCCGGCGACAATCGGTCGGCGAGTCGGACGCGGTGGCGCAGGAGGTCCGGGACGCACCGGACAGGGCTGCGGAGCTGTGGTAGGCGATCGCAGCCTCCGACCCGCTCGTCCGGATGCGCCGGCCAGCTGGCCTTCGCCGTCAGGGCGCTCGAGCGACTGCTCGATGATCAAAGCCGCATCTCGATGGGTCAGCGCGTCAGCCGTCGGGCTCGAGCCCGTGAGCATCGTCGCCGGGTCCAGACGCCAGGGAGATCGGGGCACGGACACGACGAAACCGCCCAGGGGGCCGCCGTTCGATGGTCGGAACTTCGCGTTGCGCAAACCAAAGACTGCTGACCGCCGAGGCGATCAGCGTCGGGGGTCGGTGCAAGCCGCGCCGTTGAGGCTACGCGCGCGCGGTCTGCGATGTCGAGCGAGCCGGCACGGCGGGCTCGTGGTCGCCGTGGAGGAGCTCCGGAGCCGGGTCGAGCCCATTCGGCCACACGACGGTGCGCGCTTCCTCGTCGATACGGACTTGACGGAAGTAGTCGGGGTCACGCAGCGGCTCACCGAGCGTGCCGTGCAGCAGGAACGAGCAGTCGATGTCGCGCACCACGCCGTCGTTGAACATCACGCGCAGGCGGTAGCCGTCGAGCGGCTTGGCGTCGGTCACACGAAGCATGCTCTCCATGCTACGCCAGCGGCTTGATCGGAACCAGCGGCTCGAGAGCCTGCGCCCGCTTCCAGTTGTACGCCAGCTCGTCCTCGTAAAGCCGTGCCCACTCACGTCACGGACGAGCCGCAGCGCACGCGTAGGGAGCGAACCATTGAGGACGCGCAGCGTGCTGAGCTCGATCTGCACGACGTGTTCGCCGTACTGGGCGTGGAAGTGCGGCGGCGGATGGTCCGGCCGGTACATCCAAATCACGATGCAGGACTACCTGCTCGCGCGCCTGACCGAGGATGCCAGCCGGCCAACGCTCGAGGAGGTGCTCCGGCGGGCGGGGGATCGAGCCAGCGGAAGCGTCCCGCTCGCCGACGCCGTACGCGCGGTCCGGGCAGACCGGGACGCGCGCTGATCGTCGTCGACGCGTCGATCGTCGCGTCGGCGCTCGGCGACGACGGCTCCGACGGAGAGCGGGCGCACTGGAGACAGCCCTGCTGACCGCCGACCGACGCCTCACCCAAGCGCCCGGCAGCCAGTGCGAGATCAAGCTGCTCCGCTGAAGTTCGTCCGAGACGCGCCCGCGGATTCAGCCGTGCTGCTCGGGTAGCAGCTCGAGAGCATCGCGGTGGGAGGGGCGCAGCGTGGCGAAGTGGCGGTGATCGAGGGTTGCGAGCTTGCACTCGGCGAGACGCTCGACGATCGCCAGCACAGCGCAGTCGACGAATCCGACATTCAGGTCGGCGTAGGT
>JBOGXS010000132.1:0-5443 GCA_050693815.1 Thermoleophilaceae bacterium
GCGGCCGGGTGATCGTGCAGGCGCTCGAGCCCGACGCGCGCGCGCTGCGCCACGCCGCGGCGCACGACTCGACGGGCTTCCTCGCGGGCGAGCTGCCGCGCCGTGAGGCGTTCGCCTACCCGCCCTACGGCCACCTGATCCGGCTGGTCTGCTCGGCCGCCGAGCCGGGTCCCGAGCTGGCCGCCGCCGAGGCGATCCGCGAGCTGGTCGCCGCCGCCGGCGTGCCGGTGCTGGGCCCGGCGCCGCTCTTTCGCCGCCAGGCCCGCCACCGGGCCCAGCTCGTGGTCCGCTCGTGCGAGCGCGAGCCGGCGATCGCCGCGGTGCGCGAGGCGGTGGAGGCGGTGGCGGCCGATCGCGCGCACGGCGCCGCGGCGTTCGCGGTGGACGTGGATCCGCAATAGGGCGGTAACGCTAAACTCGCATCCGATGGCCGAGGACCGCAAGCTCGAGGAGGCCGCGGCGCCCGAGGAGGACGAGGCTCCCGCGCTCGACCCCGAGGTGGAGGCGCGGCGGGTCGCGGCGATGTCCTTCATCCGCCGCCTCGGCGACCCGATCCTGAAGTCCAGCGCGACTTCCGTCGACCGCTTCGACGACTCGCTGCGCCGGCAGGCGGGCCGGATGGCCGGGATCATGACTGACGCCCTGGGCGTGGGCCTGGCGGCGCCGCAGCTAGGGATCTCGCAGCGCCTGGTCGTCTACCGCGCGGGCCCCGATGCGCCGGCGGTCGTGCTCGCCAACCCGGAGGTCGAGTGGCGAAGCGGCGACCAGGAGTCCGGCGAGGAGGGCTGCCTCTCGATCCCCGGGATCACGGTCGACGTGGAGCGTCCCGTCCACGTGCGCGTGCGCGCGCGGGATGAGGAGGGCGAGGAGCGGTTGGTCGAGGCCTCCGGCTTCGAGGCCCGGGTGATCCAGCACGAGATGGACCACCTGGACGGCGTGCTGATCCTCGAGCGCACGAGCCGTGACGAGCGCAAGCGCGCCCTGCGCGAGCTGCGCGAGGCCGAGCGGGCGCGCGAAGCGGCCTAGCCTCTCAGCCTCTACCCGGCCGTCGGGAAGCAGACCGAGTCGGGCCGGGCGGGTGGCCGGGCGGGCCCGTTCCGCTCGAGCGCGTCGAGCACGACGAGGAACGCCTGCTGGTCCTGCGGGATCGACAGGTGGTCGCTCGGGTTGGCCGGGAACTCGTCCTGAAGGCAGTAGTTGGTGGTGTTCGGGCCGTTCTGGCGCGTCGTGCGTGGGCCGTTCCGGGTGCCCGGATCCTCGGCCAGGAACGCGGAGAAGTAGGGCACCACGACCTCGTCGAAGCGCGTCTGGATCTGGGTGTAGGAGATCCGGCCGGGCGTCTCGTCGCCGGCGTTGACCCGTCGCGTGAAGGGCGACAGGTAGGGGTGCTGCTGCAGGCAGGCCGGGCAGTCGGCGAGCTCGCCCGCCGGTGGGGCGAGCGGGTTGTCGGTGCCGTGGTTCGAGGGGGAGAGGCCGATCATGTCCTCCACGAGCGTCAGGCCGCCGAGGACCCTGATCCAGTAGCGCGGCATCAGGCCGCCCTGCGAGTGGCCGACGATCGACACCTTGCCTGAGCGGCTCTGCGGAAGGACCACCTGGTCGACGAAGACGTCGAGCTCGCGCGCGGACCGCTCGATCCGGGCGCGGCCGCAGCTGCCGAACGCGTTGCAGTCGCCGTAGTTGAGGGCGAACACGCAGTGGCCCGCGGCCTCCAGCTGAGGCGAGAGCGCGCCAGGATGCCGAGCGCTCTAGCCCTCAAGCCTCAGCAGCTCCTCGTACGCCGGCAGCGTCAGGAACTCCACGAACTCCCGCTCGCCGCTCAGCGCCACCCGCTCGAACAGCGAGCGCGACAGGTCGGGGCGGCCCTCGCGCGCGAACCACTCGTCGTCGCCGATCTCGCCCCTGATCCGCTCGAGCTCTGACGACGCCAGGGACCGCACGAGGTCCGGCGTGACCGGGCGCCCGTCGTCGAGCGTCTGGCCATGGCGGATCCACTGCCACACCTGCGCGCGCGAGATCTCCGCGGTGGCCGCGTCCTCCATCAGGCCGTAGATCCCGGCCGCGCCGTTGCCGCGCAGCCACGACGAGACGTACTGGATCCCCACGTTCACGTTCGAGCGCAGGCCCTCCTCGGTGACCTCGCCGGGCGTCATCGGCACCGAGAGGAGGTCGCGCGCGTCCACCGAGACGTCGTCGCGCTGCCGGTCGAGCTGGTTGGGGCGGTCGCCCAGCACCGTGTCGAACGCCTCCGTCGCCACCGGCACCGAGTCGGGATGGGCCACCCAGGTGCCGTCGAAGCCGTCGCCCGCCTCGCGCTCCTTGTCCGAGCGCACCGCCTCGAAGGCGGCGCGGTTGGCCTCCTCGTCGGTGCGCGAAGGGATCACCGCCGCCATCCCACCCATCGCGTGGGCGCCGCGCCGGTGGCAGGTCTTCACGAGCAGCTCCGTGTAGGCGCGCATGAACGGAACCGTCATCGTCACGTCCCCGCGGTCGGGCAGCACGAAGTCCGGACGCGAGCGGAAGCGCTTGATCGTCGAGAAGATGTAGTCCCAGCGCCCCGCGTTCAGCCCGGCCGAGTGGTCGCGCAGCTCGTACAGGATCGCGTCCATCTCGAACGCCGCCGGCACCGTCTCGATCAGGACGGTCGCCTTGATCGTGCCGCGGTCGAGGCCGAGAGCGTCCTCGGCGATCATGAAGGCGTCGCGCCAGAGCGCCGCCTCGCGCGCCGACTCGAGCTTCGGGATGTAGAGGAAGGGCCCGGCCCCGCGCGAGAGCAGCTCCGACGCGTTGCCGTGCACGTAGAGGCCGAAGTCCACGAAGGCGCCCGCCACGTGTCCGCCGTTCAGGCGCAGGTGGCGCTCGGGCAGGTGCAGCCCGCGCGGTCGCACCAGCAGCACCGCGGTCTCCTCGCCGAGCTCGTAGTGCTTGCCCTTCTCGTCGTGCTCGATCGTGCCGCGAATGGCGTCGGCGAGGTTGACCTGACCTCCCACAATGTTGTCCCAGTAGGGCGAGTTCGAGTCCTCGAAGTCGGCCATGAAGCCGCGCGCGCCCGAGTTGAGCGCGTTGATCACCATCTTGCGCGAGGTCGGCCCTGTGATCTCCACGCGCCGGTCCTGCAACGCCGCCGGGACCGGGGCAACCGTGAACTCCTCGGGCGCCTCGACGAGCCCGAGCGTGCCGCCGGCGTCGAGCGCGGCCTGGCGCTCCTCGCGGGCCGCGAGCAGCGCCCGGCGCGTCTCGTCCAGCTCCTCGTGCAGCCGTCCGACCAGGCCGAGGGCGCCGTCGGTGAGGACCTCGTCGTAGCGGTCGCGGCCCGGCGCCTGGATGTCGATGCTCACGTGCGGGTCAGCCTCTTGTAGGTGATCCGGTGGGGCCGGTCGGCCTCCGCACCCAGTCTTTCCCGGCGGTGCTCCTCGTATGCCTCGAAGTTGCCCTCGTACCACACCACCTGCGAGTCGCCCTCGAAGGCGAGCACGTGCGTGGCCACGCGGTCGAGGAACCAGCGGTCGTGCGAGATGATGACCGCGCAGCCGGCGAACGAGAGCAGCGCCTCCTCGAGCGCGCGCAGCGTGTCGACGTCCAGGTCGTTGGTCGGCTCGTCCAGCAGCAGGAGGTTGCCGCCGCGGCGCAGCAGCTTGGCCAGGTGCACGCGGTTGCGCTCGCCGCCCGAGAGCGCTCCGACCTTGCGCTGCTGGTCGGAGCCGCGGAAGTTGAAGCCGGCGGCGTAGGCGCGCGAATTCATCTCCCGCTCGCCCACCTCGATCTGGTCGTAGCCGTCCGAGATCTCCCCCCACACGGTCTTGTCGGGGTCGAGCGCGTCGCGCGACTGGTCCACGTATGCCAGCTCGACCGACTCGCCGAGCCGCAGCTCGCCGGCGTCGGGCGACTCCTCGCCGACGATCATGCGAAAGAGCGTGGTCTTGCCTGCGCCGTTCGGGCCGATCACACCGACTATGCCGGCGGGCGGCAGCGTGAAGGAGAGGTCCTCGATCAGCAGGCGGTCGCCGTAGCCCTTGCGCAGGCCGTCGGTCTCGACCACCACGTCGCCCAGGCGCGGGCCGGCCGGGATGTGGATCTGCACCCGGTCGAGCTTCACGTCGCGCTCCTCGGCCAGCAGGGCGTCGTAGCGGTTCAGCCGGGCGCGGGCCTTGGTGCGCCGCGCACGCGGCGATTCGCGCACCCACTCCAGCTCGCGCGCGATCGTGCGCTGGCGCGCCGACTCCTGGCGCTCCTCGTGGGCGAGGCGAGCCCGCTTCTGCTCGAGCCACGCCGAGTAGTTGCCCTTGAAGGGGAGGCCGCGGCCGCGGTCGAGCTCGAGGATCCAGCCCGCCACGTTGTCGAGGAAGTAGCGGTCGTGGGTGACCGCCACCACCGTGCCCCTGTAGTCCTCGAGGTGCTTCTCGAGCCAGGCCACGGACTCGGCGTCGAGGTGGTTGGTGGGCTCGTCGAGCAGCAACAGGTCAGGCGCGGCGAGCAGCAGCCGGCAGAGCGCGACGCGGCGGCGCTCGCCGCCGGACAGCGTCTCGACGTCGGCATCGCCGGGCGGGAGTCGCAGCGCATCCATGGCGATCTCGAGCGTGGTGTCGAGCTGCCAGGCATCGGCGGCGTCGATGCGGTCCTGCAGCGCCGCGAACTCGCCCGCCGTCTCGTCGGAGTAGCTCGCCGCGAGCTCGTTGAAGCGGTCGAGCATGTCTCTGAGCTCGCGGACGCCGTCCTCGACGTTGCCGCGCACGTCCTTGGCCGGGTCGAGCTGCGGCTCCTGCTCGAGCAGGCCCACGGTTGCCCCCGGGGCGAGCTGGGCGTCGCCGTGGTACTCGGTGTCCTGCCCGGCCATGATGCGAAGCAGGGTCGACTTCCCGACACCGTTGGCGCCGAGCTCGCCGATCTTCGCCCCGGGCAGGAAGGACAGCGAGATGTCCTCGAGCTCCCGCTTGTCGGGCGGGTGCACCCGGGACAGCCTGTACATGGTGAAGATGTACTGGGTGGACATGAGCGGCCGAGGATAGAGTCAGGCCGTGGGGCAGGACGTCTCCGCGACGGTCTTCTCCCGCGAGGACCGGCAGCGCTACCGCCACAAGGTGCGGACCTGCCTCGACGTGTTCGCGCGCATGCTGCGCGAGGCGCGCTTCGATCCCGAGCGCCGCTCGGTGGGGCTCGAGATCGAGCTCAACCTGACCGACGAGCGGGGCGACCCCGCGATGGCGAACGCCCGCGCGCTCGAGGCGATCGCCGACGCCGACTTCCAGACCGAGCTGGGCCAGTTCAACGTGGAGATCAACGTGCCGCCGCGGCTGCTGGCGGACGGCGTCTTCGCCGAGCTCGAGGAGGCGGTGCGGGGCAGCCTCAACCGGGCCGAGGAGCGCGCCCGGACGGTCGGGGCGCACATGATGATCATCGGGATCCTGCCCACGGTCGCGGACCGCCACCTCACGGCGGAGAGCTT